>NZ_JBEXKC010000002.1:0-191099 GCF_040609475.1 Streptomyces sp. NPDC004667
TTCGCGATGGCCTTCGGCCACCCTTGACCGACCGTCCCGCCACGGAATGCCAAAGACTGTCGGGAAGCCCCCAGGGAAACGGCCGGGAGGGAAGGGCAGGCAGGGGGGTTCATCAGGGATGCGCGAGCCCTCCCCGCCTGGCCAGACCCGACACACGGGCCCATGTCCATCGGTTTCCGGGCCGGGTGCCGCCAGACCACACGAAACGGCGACCAGACCGCCCGGCCATGACATCAGGACGGCACACGCGTCAGATCGCTACGCGCTTCACTCGGCAAAGCGTCCGACGACCGTCTGGGGCTGGACATAGGCCGCCCAAGACGGCCGGTTTGTCTGCTTGGCGTGCGACTGACGACCGGCAGAGCCCTCCAAGCACCCAGAAAGGCCACCAAGGGCCACCGAGGACCGCCGATGGGTCCCGAAGGACCGCCGATGGGCCCTGGTGGGCGCCGAAGAGGTCCCGAAGGGCCCCTTCGGGACCTTCCCGCACCCGAGAGACGTCCTGCCGGACTCTGAGGACGACTTTGTCGTCCTCAGAGTCCGGCAGGGCGCGCCAGCACCTCTTCAGGGCCCGTCCAGCGCCCCAAATGGGACAAACAATCCGTGCTCGCTGGGACAGACAACCCGCGCTCGCGTGGGGGAGAGAGCCCCCTGGACCGTGGGCGGCTTATGTCCAGCCCCAGACGGCCGCCGGACGCCAAGCCGAGTGAAGCGCGTAGCGATCCGGCGCGTCTGCCGTCCCGAAGTCGTGGCTGGACGATCCGGTCGCCGTTTCGTGCGGTCTGGCACGGCCCGCGCCATAGGCCGACAGGCTTCTGGGGCCGGATTGGAGGTCTGGCCGGAGATGGGTCGCACATCTCTGATCCGCCCGCCCCTCCCTCACTTCCCCCGTGACCGTTCTTTTGGGGGTTTCCCGACAGTCTTTGGCATTCCGTGGCGGGACGGGCTGTCAAGGGTGGCCGAAGGCCATCGCGAAGCGACGCGACCGAAGGGAGCGCCCTTGACAGCCCGGCCCGACACGGAAGGACAGTGAGACTGACGGGAAACCCCCATACCCTCCCTGATCCGGGCCGAGTGGGACCCCTCACCCCCGCAGCAGGCGCCCCTTCGCCAGGGTGAACTCCTCCGGGGTCAGGAGGCCCTGGCGGGCCAGGTCGGAGAGTTGGGTCAGCTCGGCCACCAGGGTGGGCCCGACCGCGGGCGGGGGGTGCGGGGGTTCCGCCTCCGTCGGGGGCTCGGCCCGGCCCCCGCCCTCCGGCGCGCCGGGCCCTTCCGGCTCCCGATCCGCCCCCGCCTCGCCCCTGACCCCTTCCTCCAGCGCCGCCTCCAGTTCCTCCGCCACGCTCTCCTCCCCCAGGCCGTTCTCCCGCAAGCCGCCCTCCCCCGCGCCCTCCCCCGCGCCACCCTCCCCCGCGTCTTCCGCCGTCGCCCACTCCGCCGCGCCCGCCGCCCGGCGGAGCAGGCCGCGGAGGAGGGGGTGGCCCGGTGGGCGGGCCGCGGGGGAGACCGTCACGCCGACCGGTTGGATGAACATCACGCCACCTCCACCCGGTCCGCCGGGATCCGGACCGACCCCACGATCCGTCCGCCGGCCGCCCGTACGGCCACCGCCGCGTCCTGCGCCCACACGTGCTCCACCACCAGGAGCAGCGCGCAGCTGCCCCGGTCCAGGAGTTCCGCCGCCTCCCGTACGTCCTCCGGGCCGATCAGCCGTGCCACGTCGCGGCCCGCCAGGAGGCCCCGTAGCTCGACGAACTCGTCGAACTCCGCCGCCATCACCTCGCCCCCGGCCGTCTTCGTCGTGACGAGGCCGTCGATCAGCCGGACCACCCCGGTCTTGCGCAGCCCCATCACGGCCTCGACGGCCGGTACCCGCAGTTGTTCCTCCGGGAAGGCCAGGACGATGAATTCCACAGGTCCCATGCGCCGGGGCTCCCTACTCCTGACCGTTTATGACGACTCTTCGGCACACTATGACATAAGCGGACATACCAGCCCTACCCTTGCTATGTTTCCCCGTATGACCGCTCTGACGGCGAAGGTGACGGAGCCCGCTCCGCCCCCGCCCCCCGATGCCCGTGCCCCCAAGGGCCGGGGCATCGAGCTGACGCTGCTCGCCGGTGCGGTCCTGATCTCCGTGCTGGGCCACCTCTACGTCGGCCTCGCGGACACCGGCCACTTCCCCCGGCCCGGCGGCCGTTACGCCGCGGGCCTCGGCGGCGCCGCCCTGCTCGCGCACCTCGCCGTCCGGTTCCGGGCCTCCTACGCCGATCCCCTCCTGCTCCCGATCGCCGTGCTGCTCAACGGCCTCGGCCTGGTCCTCATCCAGCGGCTCGACCTCGCGACGCCCGGCGAGAGCGGCGCGGGCGACCAGTTGCGCTGGTCGGCACTCGGGGTGGTGCTGTTCGTCCTCGTCGTCGCGGGGCTGCGCGACCACCGCGCGCTCCAGAAGTACGCCTACCTCTCGGTCGCCGCCGCGCTCGCCCTGATGCTCGTCCCCGTCCTCTTCCCGGCCGTCAACGGCGCCCACATCTGGATCCGCTTCGCGGGACTGTCCTTCCAGCCGGGGGAGTTCGCCAAGATCCTGCTCGCCGTCTTCTTCGCCGCCTACCTCGCCGCGAACCGCACCGCGCTCGCCCTGACCGGCCGCCGGATCTTCTGGAAGCTGCGCCTCCTGCCCGGCCGGGTCCTCGGTCCCATTCTGGCGATCTGGCTGCTCAGCGTGGGCGTGCTGGTCCTGGAGCGGGACCTCGGCACCTCGCTCCTCTTCTTCGGCCTCTTCGTGATCATGCTGTTCACCGCCACCGGACGGATCGGCTGGATCGCCATCGGGCTGGTCCTCGCGGCCCTCGGCGCCTATGCCGTCGGGACCCTGGAACCGCACGTGCACAGCCGCGTCGACGACTGGCTGAATCCTTTCGCCTCCATCGAGCGGGGCGAGGGCCCCGGCCAGCTCGCGCAGTCCCTCTTCTCCTTCGCCGCCGGCGGCCTCCTCGGCGCCGGCCTCGGCCACGGCCAGTCCTTCCTCATCGGCTTCGCCGCCAAGTCGGACTTCGTCCTCGCCACCGCCGGCGAGGAGCTCGGCCTCGTCGGTCTCACCGCGATCCTGCTGCTCTACGGGCTCCTCGTATCCCGGGGCTTCCGCGCCGGACTCGCCCTGCGCGACCCCTTCGGGCGGCTGCTCGCCACCGGGCTGGCCTCGATCGTCGCCCTCCAGGTCTTCGTCATCGCGGGCGGCGTGACCGGCCTGATCCCGCTGACCGGCATGGCCATGCCCTTCCTGGCCCAGGGCGGCTCCTCCGTCGTCACCAACTGGATCATCGTCGCGCTGCTGGTCCGGCTCAGCGACAACGCCCGCCGCCCCCGCCCCGCCGAGTCCGAGCGGGAGGGACCCGGATGATCCGCTACATCCGCTGGTGCGCGTACTTCTGCGCCCTGCTGCTCGCCGCCCTGCTGGTCAACGTCGCCCGGGTGCAGGTCTGGGAGGCCGCCGCCTACGGTGCGAACCCGGCCAACAAGCGGCCCGCCGTCCAGCGCTACGCCGAACCGCGCGGGCGGATCCTGGTCGACGGCAAGCCCGTCACCGGCTCCCGCGACAGCGGCCAGCTCCTGCGCTACGAGCGCACGTACGCCGACGGCCCGCTCTACGCCCCCGTCACCGGCTTCTCCTCCCAGACGTACGGCACCAGCTTCGTCGAGCGCGCCGAGGACGCCGTGCTGTCCGGCACCGATCCGGCACTGTCCGCCTTCCCCCTCTGGTACGAGCTCTCGCGCGGGCGCCCCGGCGGCGGCGACGCCGCCACCACCCTGCGCGCCGCCGTACAGGGGGCCGCGTACCGGGGGCTGGGCGGCAAGCGGGGCGCGGTGGCGGCCGTGGAACCGGCGACGGGCCGGATCCTGGCGCTGGTGAGCAGCCCCTCCTACGACCCCGGCCTGCTCTCCGGTACCGGTGCGAAGGTCAAGGCGGCGTGGCGGCGGCTGAACGCGGACCCGGCCAAGCCCATGCTGAACCGGGCGCTGCGCGAGACCTACCCGCCCGGCTCCACCTTCAAGATCGTGACGGCGGCCGCGGCCCTGGACTCCGGCGTGGTCACCGACGTGGACGCGCCCACCGAGACCCCCGACCCGTATCCCCTCCCCGGTACGAACACCCTGCTCCCGAACGCCGGCACGGGCTGCCAGGACGCCTCGATGGCGGAGGCGGTGCAGTTCTCCTGCAACACGGTGATGGCCAAGATCGGGGTGCGGGTGGGCCTGCGCCGCATGGCGGAGGCGGCGGACCGGTTCGGGTTCAACGACGACGGGCTGCGGGTCCCCTCCTGGGTCTCGCGGTCGAACTTCGACACCGACATGAGCCCGGACCAGCTGGCGCTCTCCTCGATCGGGCAGTTCAACACCAAGGCCACCCCGCTCCAGATGGCGATGGTCGCGGCGGCGGTCGCCAACGGCGGCGAGATCAAGACCCCTTACCTGGTGGACCGCACCACCCGGCACGACGGCTCGCAGGTACGGGGCACCGCCCAGCACGTCCTGAGCCGCGCGATGAGCCCGGCCACGGCGCTGCGGATGCAGGAGCTGATGGTGAAGGTCGTCGAGAACGGCACGGGGCGCAACGCCGCCATCAAGGGCGCGCAGGTCGGGGGCAAGACCGGCACGGCGCAGCACGGCGTCGGCAACGCCGGTACCCCGTACGCCTGGTTCATCTCGTGGGCGCGGGCGAAGGGCGCTCCGCAGCCGGCGGTGGCGGTGGCCGTGGTGGTCGAAGACGCCTCGGCGGTCCGGGGGGACATCAGCGGCAACGGCGCCGCGGCGCCGATCGCGCGGGCGGTGATGGAGGCCGCCCTGTCCACCCGCTGAAACACCGTGGCGGCGCGCGGGGCCGGGCTGCTAGCCCTGGGGCATGACCTACGACCTCGGCGGCAACGCCGCCCACGAGCTGGCCCAGGTGAACATATCCCGTCTCAAGTACCCCTTGGACTCACCGGAACTGAAGGACTTCGTCGACGGGCTCGAACCCGTCAACGCCGCGGCGGAGGCCGCCGACGGCTTCGTGTGGCGGCTCCAGGGGGAGGAGGGCGACGCGACGGAGGTACGGATCTTCGGCGACGAGTGGATCATCGTCAACATGTCCGTGTGGCGGAACACCGACGCCCTCACCGCCTTCATGTACCAGGGACGGCACCGGGAGCTGATGTCCCGCAGGCGGGAGTGGTTCGAGCACGTCACGGAGGCCATGACGGCCCTGTGGTGGGTCCCGGCGGGGCAGCGCCCCACGGTCGCGGACGCCGAGGAGCGACTGCTGAGCCTGCGCGAACACGGGGCGACTCCGTACGCGTTCACCCTGCGCACGTCCTTCCCGCGCCCGGACGCGGTCTAGTGCTGTGGCCGGAAGGGTTCACCGGGTCACGGCACTAGCCGACGGCGCTCTCGCCGCCCTCCCGGATGGCGGCCGTCACCTCCGCCACGCGCTCCCGTTCCTCGGCCGCGAAGCGTTCGCGGTCGAGGGACTCGGCCAGCTCCTCGTCCTGGCTCATCAGCAGGTCCAGATTGGAATCGCCCATGTCGAAGACCCCCATGTCCAGGTAGGCCTTCTGGAGCCGCTCGCCCCACAGTCCGATGTCCTTGACGCAGGGCACGATCCGGCTGAACAGCAGTTTGCGGAACAGGTGCAGGAACTCCGACCGCTCGCTGTACTCCTCCGCCTCCCGCCTGGGTATGCCGAAGTTCTCCAGGACCTCCACCCCGCGCAGGCGGTCGCGCATCAGGTAGCAGCCCTCGATCACGAACTCCTCGCGCTCGCGCAGTTCGGCGTCGGTCAGCTGCCGGTAGTAGTCGCGCAGGGCCATCCGCCCGAAGGCCACGTGGCGGGCCTCGTCCTGCATCACGTAGGCCAGGATCTGTTTGGGCAGCGGCTTGTCGGTGGTGTCGCGGATCATGCCGAACGCGGCCAGTGCCAGGCCCTCGATGAGCACCTGCATGCCCAGGTAGGGCATGTCCCAGCGGGAGTCGCGCAGGGTGTCCCCGAGCAGCCCCTGGAGGCTGTCGTTGACCGGGTAGAGCATTCCGACCTTCTCGTGCAGGAAGCGCCCGAAGATCTCGGCGTGCCGGGCCTCGTCCATGGTCTGGGTGGCCGAGTAGAACTTCGCGTCCAGGTCCGGCACCGATTCCACGATGCGCGCCGCGCACACCATGGCGCCCTGCTCGCCGTGCAGGAACTGGCTGAAGTTCCACGCGCTGTAGTGCCGGCGCAGTTCGCCCTTGTCCCGGTCGGTCATCCTGGCCCAGTGGCGGGTGCCGTAGAGGGTCAGCACCTCGTCGGGGGTGCCGAGGGGGTCGTGCGGGTCCACCTCGATGCCCCAGTCGATGCGCTTGGCGCCGTCCCACTGCTTGTCCTTGCCCTTCTGGTAGAGCGCGAGGAGGCGTTCGCGGCCCCCGTCGTACTCCCAGCTGAAGCGGGCCGAACCGGTGGCGGGGACCTGCCAGACGCCCTCGCCCGGGGCTTTGGTGTAGAGCTCGTGCGTCGACACTGACGCCTCCTCGACTGCCGTACCGGATGCGGTGGTTGGCAGCGTCACACGTTGGTAGACGCGCGGTCAACAAGTCGTGCGCGGGGGATTGACGCCCTTGCTGACAGGCAGTCTCATAAGAGGTGACCGCAGGTAACCCGACCGCGAGGTGCCCGAAGCCATGACGACAGTGACGGAACGAGCCGCGCTGAGGGACGCCCTCGGCCTGCTCAAGGACCGCGAGCAGATCGCCGAAAGACTGCTCGAATCCTCCGCGAAGCACTCCTTCGACCCGGACCGCGAACTCGACTGGGACGCCCCGCCGATCGAGGGCAAGTACTACTGGCCCCCCGAGCTGCTCTCCCTCTACGACACCCCGCTGTGGAAGAAGATGGGCGAGGAGCAGCGCATCGACCTCTCCCGCCACGAGGCCGCCGCCCTCGGCTCCCTCGGCATCTGGTTCGAGATCATCCTCATGCAGCTGCTGGTCCGCCACATCTACGACAAGTCCCTGACCAGCAACCACGTCCGCTACGCACTCACCGAGATCGCCGACGAGTGCCGCCACTCCATGATGTTCGCCCGCATGATCCGCGAGAGCGGCACCCCGGCCTACCCCGTATCCCGGGTCAACCACAACCTCGCCCGCATCCTCAAGACGGTGTCCACCACGCCCGGTTCCTTCGCCTGCACCCTCCTCGGCGAGGAGATCCTCGACTGGATGCAGCGCCTCACCTTCCCCGACGAGCGGATCCAGCCCCTGGTGCGCGGAGTCACCCGGATCCACGTCATCGAGGAGGCCCGCCACGTCCGCTACGCCCGCGAGGAACTGCGCCGCCAGATGCTGACCGCCCCGCGCTGGGAGCAGGAACTCACCCGGATCAGCTGCGGAGAGGCCGCCCGCGTCTTCTCCCTGGCCTTCGTCAACCCCCAGGTCTACGACAACATCGGCCTGGACCGGCGCGAAGCCGTCGCCCAGGTCAAGGCCAGCGGACACCGCCGGGAGGTCATGCAGACCGGCGCCAAGCGGCTCACCGACTTCCTCGACGACATCGGCGTCCTGCGCGGGGTCGGCCGCCGGCTGTGGAAGAGCTCCGGCCTCCTGGCCTGAGGGGTGTCGTCGTCTACCCTGCGTGCATGACCGTACGCGCGTACCGCAGGCTGAGCGTCGAGGAGCGGCGGGCCCAACTCCTCGACGCGGCCCTGTCGCTGTTCGCGCACCGGGCACCGGAAGAGGTCTCCCTCGACGACGTCGCCGAAGCCGCCGGGGTCTCCCGGCCGCTGGTCTACCGGTACTTCCCGGGCGGCAAGCAGCAGCTCTACGAGGCCGCCCTGCGCTCCGCCGCCGACGTCCTCGAACTCTGCTTCGCGGAACCCCAGCAGGGCCCCCTCACCCAGCGGCTCTCCCGCGCCCTCGACCGCTACCTCGCCTTCGTCGACGAACACCACACCGGCTTCTCCGCCCTCCTCCAGGGCGGCAGCGTCGTCGAGACCTCCCGCACCAGTGCCACCGTCGACGGCATCCGCCGCGCGGCCGCCGACCAGATCCTCGTCCACCTCGGCGCACCCGCCCCCGGGCCGCGGCTGCGGATGATGGTCCGCACGTGGATCACCGCCGTCGAGGCGGCCTCGCTGATCTGGATCGACGAGGGCCGGCAGCCGGACGCTGGCGAGCTGCGCGACTGGCTCCTGGACCAGTTCATCGCCCTCCTGACGGCCACCGCCGCCACCGACCCCGAAACCGCGGCGGCGGCCCGGGCCGCCCTGGCCCTGGAGTCGTCCGACGGGCCCGTCGGGGTCCTCGCCCGCCGCGTGATCCCGGTGGTCTCCGAGGCGGCCCACCTGCTGTGACACTGGTGGGGTGAGAAGCGAACCGACCCCCTTCGAGGGCGGCCCGATGGACGGCCGGGTCCTCCCGATCCTCCTCGGCCCGACCGGCCACCCCCCGAAGTGGTACGAGATCCCGGTCCCCGCCCCGGACGGCGGCCCCCCGACGGTCCTGCTGTACGAACGGGTCCCGTCGGGCTACACGAAGCGGCTGGGCCTCCAGAAGGGCTGGAAGTACGCCTTCGCCCCGACGGGCCGCAAACCGAAGCTCCGCTGGCCCTGGACCAAAACCCCGAAGCCGTAACCCTGCGGGGCTGCAGGTGTGCGGGCCGGCCCCCGGCGCCCGTCCACCGGCGGGACCGCAAGCCCCTGGGGCTCCGCCCCGGACCCCGCGCCTCAATCGCCGGCGGGGCGGGATTGTGCCGGCGGTGGCCATCCGCCTGCGGGCCGGTTGCCGGGGGCCAGCCCCCGGACCCCCGCGCCTCAAACGCCGGCGGGGCTGAGTTTTGGCTGCGGAGGCTGGATTTGCCGACCGCAGCCGTTCGGGTGCAAGCCCGTTGCCGGGGGCCGGCCCCCGGACCCCACGCCTCGAACGCCGGCGAGGCTGAGTTTGCCTGCGAGGGCTGGACTTGGCTGCGAGGCCTGGGTTCGGCTGCGAGCGCTGGATCTCGCAGCCGGGCTGAGTGCGGCTGCACGGCCGGCAGACACGCACGAGGCGGGCGGCGAAGCGGCCGGGGGCGGGGACGGGGTGGGGTGTTGGCCGGGACGTAAAACGTGATTTGTTGGCGCGCGGTGCCCATACGCACCGCAGCTCCGGACAGGGCGCCATAAATCATGCAGTCCCGGACGACACCCCACCCCGGCACCGACCCCGGCCACCCCCGACCCCGGCCCCCCGGTACCCGCCCGGCCAGGGCTACGGCAACCTCAGTACCGCCAGCGCCCCGCCCCCCTCCGCCCCCCGGAACTCCAGCCCCGCGCCGATCGCCTCCGCCTGCCCCACCGCGATCGTCAGCCCCAGACCGTGCCCCTTCCCCCCGCTCCGGAACCGCTGCGGCCCGTGCGCGAGCAGGTAGTCCGGATACCCGTCCCCGTGGTCCCGTACGGTCACCACCGGCCCGTCCACCGTCACCACCACCGGCCCCCGCCCGTGCTTGTGCGCGTTCACGACCAGGTTCCCCAGCACCCGCTCCAGCCGCCGCCGGTCCGTCTCCACGTGCGCGTCCCTGACGACGACGACCTCCGTGTCCGTCCCCGACGCCCGCACCACCCTCCGCGCCAGCCGCGCCAGCTGGTGCAGGTCCGTGTCCACCCGCTCGCTCCCCGAGTCCAGCCTGGAGATCTCCAGCAGGTCCTCGGTCAGCTGCCGCATCGTCCGCACCCGCTCCCGCACCAGCTGCGTCGGCCGCCCCTCCGGCAGCAGCTCCGACGCTGCCTGCAGCCCGGTCAGCGGCGTACGCAGCTCGTGCGCGACATCGGCCGTGAACCGCTGCTCGCTCAGCAGCTTCGCCTGGAGCGTGCCCGCCATCGTGTCCAGCGCCCCGGCCACCGTGGAGACCTCGTCCTGATGGCGCGAGGGGTCGGTCGTGCGCCGGTCGCCGACCCGCGCGTCCAGGTCGCCGCCGGTGATCCGCCGGGCGACCGTCGCCGTCTGGTGCAACCTGCGCGTGACCCGGGTCACGGCGAAGGCCCCCACCAGCAGCGTTCCGCCGATGGCCAGCATCGAAGAGCCGATGATGGCGTTGTCCAGCCCCCGGATCGTCCGTGCGCTCTGCCCGTAGTCGATCGAGGTGGCCAGCGCCCGCCCGTCCGCCGGGGCGGCGGCCCACATCACGGGCTCCCCCAGGCGGTCCGCGACGACGGTCGCCCGCTGCCCGCTCACCGCCAGGGCCCGCAGCTCCGGCGGCAGCCCCCGCGGATCGATCCCCGCATCGGGTGGCAGGGCCTCGCCCGCCTCGTAGGCGCGGGCGGCGTCGTGCAGCTTGGCCAGCGCCTTGTCCCGGGCGGTCGCGACGGTCTGCCGGGTCACCTCGGCGTGCACGAGCAGTCCCAGCACGGCCGCCAGCGAGCAGCACATCACCACGATGAAGCACGTCGACTTCCAGGTGAGCGTGGCCGTCCAGGCGGGCAGCAGCCGCCTCACGGCGTGCCCCCGGGGCCCGTACCGGCCCCCGTACCCGCCGTCGCGGACGGCCGGGGCGACGGCGCCGCGGCCACCCGTACGATCTGCTCCCGCGTCGGCAGCATCGTCTTCTGCTTCTCGTCCCAGGACCAGGCGGTGATCAGCTCGTACCCCGGGTTGCCGCTCGGCGCCCGCAGGATCACGTCGCGTCCGGCCAGTTCGACGGCGATGACGGTCTGGGTGGTCGCCATGATGCGGTTGAGCCGGCCGTCGGGGTCGGCCGTGTAGACGCGTACGGACATCATCTTGTCCGGGAACTCGATGCCCACCACGACCTCGTCCTTGCCGTTCCCCGTGAGGTCCCGGTAGTACGGCCGGCGCACCGGACACCGACCCGGCTCCTGGCCCGGGGTCCCGCACGCCCTGATCGCCGCGGCGGTCTCCGCGGGCATCCCGTCGGCCCCGGTCACCGTCCCCGGCCGCGCCCGCAGCTCCGCCTGGACCAGAGCCACCGGGTCGACGGCGCGCACGTCCTGGTCGACGACCCGCGGCAGGCCCTGTACGTACTCCGGCGGCGCGCCCCCGGGATCGGCGGGCGGCACCGCGGCGCCCACCCGCTCCGGCCACAGGTGTACGGGTCCGCTCGCCGTCGGGGTGGGCCCGGCGGCCGCGAGCCCACCGGTGTTCCCGCAGCCCGCGAGCAGCGGCAGCGGCAGCAGGAGCCCGCACAGGGCGGCACCCGCGCGCGACGGCGGTATTCGCACGGTGACGGGCCCTCCTCTGCGTTGCGTACGATCGACTGCGGTCGAAGCAACCTTATGCAGAGGTACGTCCCTTTTGCCGCCCTGTCCGCGGTACGGACTCCCCGGCGGCCGCACCCGGCGACACCGCGTCGGCCACCCGTCGGCCGCGATCAGCGGTGACCGGCGGTGACCGGCGGCGACCGGTGGAACCCGGTGGAACCCGGTGGTCCGGCCCCGCTCAGCCGTCCGTCCGCCCCCGCCGCAGCATCGCGAAGCCCAGCCCGGCCGCTCCCACGGCCGCGATCCCGCCGCCCGCGGCGAGCAGCAGCGCGCCGTCGCCGGGCCCGTCGGCCAGCGTGTTCAGCCGCAGGGTCTGCGCGGTCCCGGTGCCCGTGCCGGTACCCGTACCGCCCCTCCCGTCGCCGTCCTCGACGGAGGCGGGCAGCACCCGGCCGGCACCCCCACCGCTCCCGTGCCGGGTCCCGGTCTTGTGCCCGTCGCCGGCCACCGCGTGGGAGCCGTCCTGCGGGCGGGTCTCGCCGACCCAGGAGGACAGCCGCCCGTCGGGCAGCAGCGCGGCGTGCAGCTCGCCGGACCCGCCGACGCCGGTGGTTCCGTCCCGGCTGGTCAGCGTGGCCACCGTGGTGCCCGAGCGCATGATGTCGGCCTGGTACGCGTCCTTGGCGAGGCGGTACACCTTCGCGGTCGAGCGGCCGTCCGCCAGGGAGATGCTCTTGACCAGCGTCCGCTGCGCCCCGGACGCGGCCGGCCTTCCCTCGGCGAGCGCCGTGGCCGCGGGCAGCGCCAGCAGACCGGCGACACATGCGGTCACGGCGGCGGCGCGAACGGTCGAGCGGCGGCTGACGGTGCTCACGGGGATCCTTCGGCGTCGGTCAGGGAGGCCCGGAGGGTCCGGGCGCCATAAAAATAGGCGCCGGCCGTTGCGGGGGAGCGCTGTTCTTGTAACAGGCAGGCCGCAAGGAGCCGACGGAGCTGTTACACAACGGAGGGATTGCCGTGGGCCGCCCCGGCTGCTCCCATGGACGGCGGGGGTGAGGCCGATGAGCGGACTCAAGGTGCTTCCGAGCGGCCGGCCCGGCCGCGGCCGGCTCTACGTCAACGGTTCCGACGGCCACGCGGTGGCCTGGTACGACCGGCGGACCAACCGGATCAGCGTCCTCGCGGACGACCAGCGCGCGGCGGTCCTGGCCGCCCTGCGCCCGTACTTGAGCGGCGACTGGACCATCGGGCCGCCGCCGGTCCCCACTCCTGCCGAACTGCTCCGGCTCACCCTCCCGCCCGACCGGGACCTGGCTCCGAACCGCCCCGGCGAGACCCTGCTCGGCGAGCTCGCGTACGGATCGCCCGGCAGCCGGGCCCGGCACCGGATGCGGCAGGAACTCCAGGCGCGGCAGCGGATCGGGGCGGAGTTCGACGCCCTGGAGGAAGAGGACTGGCGGGCCCTGCACGACGTCCCGCTGCAGGGCCTCGGGATGCTGGACCACCTGCTCATCGGGCCCCCGGGCGTGTTCGCCGTCCGCACGGTCCCCGGGCGCCGCCAGCGCGCCCAAGTCGGCGACCTGCTGCTGACGGTGGGCCGCGCCGAGCCGCGTCCGGACCCCCGCTGGATCCGCAGGGCGGCGGCCCGCGCGGCCCGGGCGCTGACCGCCCAGGTCACTCCCGTCCTGGCCCTCGCGGACGCCTCCCGGGTCGACGTGGCCCCGACGGTCCGGGACATCCTCGTCCTCCAGCCCGCCACCGCGGCCGCCGTCCTGACGGCCGCCCCCGCCACCCTCAAACTCCCGGACGTGGAGGCCCTCTTCACCCTGGCCCGCACCCACCCGACCTGGTCCACCCCTTAGGCCGGGCCTCCCTAGGCCGGGCCTCCCGAGTCCGGGCCTCCCGAGTCCGGGCCTCGCGAGTCCGGGCCTCGCGAGTCCGGGCCTCGCGGGCCGACCTCCTCAGGCCGGGCCTCGCGGGCCGGGCTCCTCGGGCCGGACTCCTCGGGCCGGACCTCTGGGGCCGACCTCCTCAGGCCGGACCTCTCGGGCCTCCTCGGGCCGGACCCCTCAGGCCGAACTCCGCTTGCGGGGCGCCGCCTTCTTCGCGGCGGCGCCCGCGCCCGTGCCGGAGGCCGAAGCCCTGCCGGTCCCGGCCGACTTGGCGGCCGAAGCCGATTTCGTGGCCGAAGCCGATTTCGCGGTGGAGGTGGACTTGGCCGTCCGGGTCCGGGATCCGGACCCCGCGCCACCCCCGGACCCGGCCGCGGCGGCGCCCTTGGCCGTGGCGGTGCTCTTTTTCCCCCCGCCCCCGGACTTCGCCCCGGCCGCCGTCCTCTTCGCCGCGCCCGTCGACGCCGTCGACTTCTTCCCGCCCACCGCCTTGGGCGCGGGAGCGCTCGCCGCCGGCGCCCTGCGGCCGCGGATCGGCGTCACCTCCGCCGGAGCCCCGGACTCCGCGGACTCCGCGGAGTCCCCGGAGCCCCCGGCCCGGGAGGCCCTGGCCGCCCGTACGCTGCTCTCCAGCGCCGCCATCAGGTCGATGACCTGGCCGCCGGCCGGCTCCACCACCGCCTCCGTCGGCTCGAACCCCTCGCCCGTCTTCGCCGCGAGCATGGCCTCCACGGCCTCGCGGTAGTCGTCGTGCAGCGAGGCGATCTCGACCTCGCCCAGGGTGGCCATCAGGGCGTCGGCCAGGTCGAGTTCGGCCTCCCGTACGGTCACCGACGCCTCGGGGGCCACACCCTCCGGCTGCCGGATCTCGTCCGGCCACAGCAGCCCGTGCATGGCGATCACTTCGTCGACGACCCGCAGCATGCCGAGCCGCTCCCGCCCCCGCAGCGCGTACTTCGCGATCGCCACCTTCCGGCTCCGCTTCAGCGCCTCCCGCAGCAGCGTGTACGGCTTCGCCGCCGTGGCGCCGTTCGCCGCGAGGTAGTAGGCGGCGTCCATCTGCAACGGATCGATCTCCTCGGCCGGCACGAACGACACGATCTCGATCGTCTTCGCGGTCGGGATCGGCAGCCGCGCCAGGTCCTCGTCCGTGATCGGCACGATCGACCCGTCGGCCTCCTCGTAGCCCTTGCCGATCTCGGCGGCCGGCACCTCCTCGCCGTCGAGTTCGCACACCTTGCGGTAGCGGACCCGGCCCCCGTCGCTCACATGGATCTGACGGAAGGAGATCGAGTGGCTCTCGGTGGCGTTGACGAGCTTGATCGGAATGCTGACCAAGCCGAAGGAGATCGCCCCGTTCCAAATGGATCGCACGGTTCCTCCTGATTCGTGGCAGTCTCATCGTATGACGCCGATCACCATGGTGGAGGGGCGTCGCATCGCGCTCAGCAACCTGGACAAGGTCCTGTACCCGCGGACCGGCTTCACCAAGGGCGAGGTGCTGCACTACTACGCCACGGTCGCGGACTCCCTCCTCGCGCACATCCGCGACCGCCCGGTCTCCTTCCTGCGCTATCCCGACGGTCCGGACGGACAGCTCTTCTTCACCAAGAACCCGCCGCCCGGTACGCCCGCCTGGGTGAGGACCACCCCCGTGCCCCGCTCCGAGGACGAACGGGCCGAGCAGGTGGTCGTCCGGGACCTGCCCACCCTCATGTGGGCCGCCAACCTCGTCGTGGAGTTCCACACCCCCCAGTGGACGGCCGGCCGGCCCGCCGTCGCCGACCGGATCGTCTTCGACCTCGACCCCGGCCCGCCCGCCACCGTCGTCGAGTGCTGCGCCGCCGCCCGCTGGCTGCGCGGGCGCCTCGCCGCCGACGGGCTCGACGCCTACGCCAAGACCTCCGGCTCCAAGGGCCTGCACCTGGCCGTCCCGATCGAGCCGACCCCGTCCGCGCGCGTGTCCGCGTACGCCAAGACCCTCGCCCAGGAGGCCGAGGCGGCCCTCCCCGGCCTGGTCGTGCACCGGATGGCCAAGGCCCTGCGCCCCGGGAAGGTGTTCGTCGACCACAGCCAGAACGCCGCCGCCAAGACCACCGCCGCCCCCTACACCCTGCGCGCGCGGGAGCTGCCCACCGTCTCGGCACCCGTCTCCTGGGAGGAGGTCGAGGGCTGCCGGAACGCCCCCGACCTGGTGTTCCTCGCCGACGACATGGCCCCCCGGCTGGCCCGCGACGGCGACCTGCTGGCCCCCCTGACCGATCCCGCCCGTGCCGGGAGGCTGCCGTGATCCGGGTGGCGCTGGCCGCGGCCGTACGGACCCTGCCGCGCGGGGCCGGACTGGCGTACGAGCCGAAGTTCGACGGTCACCGCCTCGTCGTCGTGCGCACGGCGCAGGACGTGGTCCTCCAGGCCCGCTCCGGCCGGATCGTGACCGCCGCCTTCCCCGACCTGGCCGCCGCCGCCCGGCAACTGCCCGCCGGGACCGTACTGGACGGGGAGGTCGTGGTGTGGCACGCGGGCCGTACGGACTTCGCGCTGGTCCAGCGGCGCGCCGCGGCCCCGAGCGCGGCCCGCGCGGCGGTGCTCGCGCAACGCCTGCCGGCCTCGTACGCGGCCTTCGACGTACTGGAACTGGCCGGGCTCGACGTCCGCGCCCGCCCCTACGAACGCCGCCGGGCGCTCCTGGTCGACCTGCTCCTGCCCCTGGGCCCGCCGCTCCAGCCGGTGCCGATGACCACCGACCCCGAGCTCGCCGAGACCTGGTACGCGACCCTGCCCGCCAGCGGCATCGAGGGCCTGGTCGTGAAGCGGCTCGACGAGGCCTACCCCGCCGGCCGCCGCTCCTGGCGCAAGCTGCGCCACACCGACGTCGCGGACGCGGCCGTGATCGGCTTCACCGGCACCCCGCGCCGTCCGCTGGCCCTCGTCCTGGTGCTGCCGGGGGAGGACGACGAGGCGCCGCTGGTGTCGAGCCCGCTCTCCGCCGGGCTGCGTACGGAGATGGCGGCGGCCGTCGCGACCCTCGGGGAGGTGGCCCCGGCCACGGCCACGGTCACCGCGATCGGGCTCGGCGACGTACCGTTCCGCCCGCTGGACCCGCCCCTGGCCGCCGAGGTCCGGCGCAGCTCGGCCCGGCACCCGCCGCCGGAGGTGCTCCGGCTCCGGACGGACCTCTGACCCGCGTGGCCGCGGGTCAGAGGCCGGGGTGCAGAGGGGGCCGGGCGTGGGTCGGGCGGGCGCGGGCGGTCCGGCTGGCGCGGGCGGGCCGGCTCAGGCGTGGGCGCCGCGCCCCGCGTTCGGCGGGGAGCCGGGCTGCACGTGCGGTCCGGGCCCCTTGGGGATTTCGTAGTCGGCTTCCCGCTGGGCGCGGGCGTCGTCCGGATGGCTGTGGGGGCGGGAGCCGAAGTTGCCGTACCCCTGCATCTCGTGGGGGCGCAGGCCGCCTTCGGGGATCTCGACGTAGTCCCGCTCCTCGCGCACCTCGTACACCGCACCGCCGTCGGGCAGGTGGGGCTGGCTCTCGGGGGTGGGGGGCGGCGGCTCGTGGTCGCGCACCCTGCGGCCCAGTGCGAAGCCGCCGAGCAGGACTCCGACGACGCCGAGCCCGACGAACAGGAACCACGCGATGTGGGCCAGCGTCACGTCCGCCGCGAGGGGGATCAGGGTCGTATTCATACGTCCTATTTTCCCGCGTTTGGTCGGATTTCATGCAATCGGCCCAAAGAAACTTCGAACCGCGGGGCCGACCCCGCCGTACCCGTGCCCGTCCCACCCGGCCCCGCCGTGCCCGTCCCACCCGGCCCCGTCCCACCCGCACCCGCACCCGTCCGCCCCCACCCCCTCGACGGACCCGTCACCTCAACGGTCCGTCGGAATCCCGCAGCCCCTGCGCCTCCCGCCCGCCGAGCACCCCCAGGATCTCGGCGCAGATCGCCAGGGCCGTCTCCGCCGGGGTCTTGGCGCCCAGGTCGAGCCCGATGGGCCCGTGCACCCGGGCCAGTTCCGCCTCCCGGACCCCGGCCGCGACCAGCCCCTCCCGGCGCCGCGCGGTGGTCCGCCGCGACCCGAGCGCACCGACGTACGGGATCCGCAGCGCGAGCGCCGTCCGCAGCGCCGGCACGTCGAAGTCGGGCTCGTGGCTGAGCAGCACCAGGCAGGCGGCGTCCCGGTGGGCCGTCAGCACCTTCTCCGCCTCGGCCGCACCCTCCACGCACACCGCCTCCCAGCCCAGCAGCGCCGCCTGGGCCGCGATGACGTCGGCCAGCTCACCGGCCCCGCCGATCACCACGTGCGGCGCCGACGGGTACGCCTCCACGAGCACCAGCCCGGAGCCCCCGTACAGCGCGTCCCGGCCGGGCCGGCGCGTACCGAGCAGCTCCCCGGCCCGGCGCTCGGCGTCGTCCCCGGGCGCCCCGCCGGCCCGCACGACCCGGCTCTCCGCCCGGTCGGCGTCCTCGTTCAGCCGGGTCACCAGCGCCACCCCGGCCCCCGTCCCGAGCAGCTCCCACCACTCGGCCGGGATCGCCGCGAGCGGCTGCAGCAGTACCTCGGCCTGCCCGCCGCACGTCAGCCGGGCCTCCACGGCCTCACCCGCCCCGACGGACAGCTCGCACACCCGGGCCCCCTCCGCGCCCGAGGCCGCGCCCAGCGCCGCCGCCTCGGCGACGAGCTCGGCGTCGAACACCCCGCGGTACAGGGCCCCCGCGCACTCGCCCCGCGCGTCCACGAGCACGGCCCCGGCCGGATCGCGCGGCCCGAACCCCTGCTCGGTCACCGGCCGCGCCAGGAACGCGACCCGCCCCTCCGCCACCCACTGCCGTGCGGTCTCCGCCAGCTCACGCATCCTCGTCGCCCCATCCTCCACACGCTGCCTTCCCGCAAATGCCCTGGTCAGCGGCACAATGCGGCCTGTCCAACCACCCTACGCACGCCCCCGCCCCGCACCCACCCCCCAAACCCACCAACCCCGCCCCACCCCCCTCGTACGGACCACCGGAAGTGGCCGGAACACCGTCACGAGAAAGAATCGAGTGGGCGGAACCACCGTGTTCCCAGGTGTGCCGCCGAGCCCGTGCGGCGCCGTGGAAGGGGAACAGCCGAACCGTGGAGACCCTGAGACGCACCTTCCAGTCCCTCTCGGTGCGCAACTTCCGGCTGTTCGTCCTCGGACAGCTCCTCTCCGTCACGTGCACCTGGATGATGGTCATCGCCCAGGACTGGCTGGTCCTGGAGCTGTCCGGCGACTCGGGCACCGCCCTGGGGGTGGTGACGGCCCTGCAGTTCACCCCCGTCCTCCTGCTGACCCTGTACGGGGGCCGACTCGCCGACCGCCACAGCAAACGCAGCCTCCTGATGCTCGCCAACGGCGCGTTCGGGGTGCTCGCGCTGGCGCTGGGCCTGTGGATCCTCCTCGGCGAGGTGCGGCTCTGGCACATCTGGCTCTTCGCCCTGGCCCTGGGCACCGTCAACGCGGTGGAGGCGCCCACCCGGATCTCGTTCGTCGGCGAGATGGTCGGCGGCGAGCTCCTGCCGAACGCCTCGGCGATGAGCGCGGCCTACTTCAACGTCGCCCGCGTGGTGGGCCCGGCGATCGCGGGCTTCCTCATCGCCCGCCTCGACGTCGCGGCCGTCGTCCTGATCAACGCCGTCAGCTACCTCGGCACGGTCACCAGCGTCGCCCTGATGCGCCCCGCGGAACTGCACGTCCCGGCGGCGCGGCCGGCCACGCCCAAGGTCGCGGACGGACTGCGCTACGTCGGCCGGCGCCCCGACCTGGTACTGCCGCTGGCGCTGCTCGGCGTGGTGGGCCTGGCCGGGTTCAACTTCCAGCTGACCCTGCCCCTGCTGGCCAAGACGGAGTTCCACACCGACTCCACCGCCTTCGGCCTGCTCAGCAGCTCCCTCGCGGCGGGCTCCCTGCTGGCCGCCTTCGCCACCACCGCACGCCGCGGCCGCCCGTCGGCCCTCGTGGTGACCGGCTCGGCACTGGCCTTCGGCGCGACGGAGGCCCTCGCGGGCCTGGCCCCGACCCTGACCACGGCCTGCCTGCTCCTGACCCTGACCGGCTTCACGATGATGTACTTCGCCCAGGCCTCGAACCACCGCGTCCAACTGGGCACCGACCCGGCCTACCGGGGCCGCGTGATGGCCCTCTACACACTGATCTTCCAGGGCGGCACCCCGCTGGGCGCCCTCCTCACGGGCCTGCTCGCAGAACACCGCGGCCCCCGCTGGGCCCTCACCACAGGCGGCCTGATCACCCTCACCACAGCCACCCTCGCCCTGACGGCCTTCCCCCGCCCGACATCCCCCACCACGGAGTCCCCCTGAACCCACCCGGCCCCCTGTCGTCCGCAGGGCGGAGCGGAACTCGTCGAGCCGTCCCTGTCGGGGCTGGACGCCACCGTCACCCGGGAGTTCGTCCGCAGTGCCGCGAAGGAGGTCGGTCTGGCCCAGGAGTTCAACATGGCGGGCAGCGGTTCGGTCAAGCACTACGAGCTGGGCAACGGCGCGGCAGCGCCCGCGCCCGACGATCCCGGACGGGCCGGTCGCCACGCCCGCGACGGCGCCGGGGAGATCGACCGATGAGCGCTCCGATGGCTCCCTCCGGGCCCGAGAAGCCCCCGGGGAACCACTGGACAGGGGCGGCCCGGGACTCTCGTGTTCCCGGGCTTGACCGGGCAGTTGTGGCGGGCTCCGGGCTGCGAGTACCCCGCAGGGGCTGTCGCGTGGCCGCACATACGCGAAGACCCCGTCTCAGCGTTGCCGCTGATGGCGGGGTCTTTGGGCACTTCCTGCGAAGTGCCCCCGGCAGGATTCGAACCTGCGCACACGGCTCCGGAGGCCGTTGCTCTATCCCCTGAGCTACGGGGGCGTGTCGTTCGCGTTGCGGCGACGGGTTGAACACTACCAGCTTCCACGGGGTGATCAGGAACCGATTTGGGCGGGAGAGGGAGGTCGGTCGCCCGGAGGGGGTGGAAGTGGCGAAAAGCCGGACGCGGGGGCTTAGGGCGACCTACTCTCGAGTTGTGCCAGGCGCCTCGGGCCGGGTGCTTGTTGTCGACGACAACAAGGTCATCCGGCAGCTGATCAAGGTCAATCTCGAGCTGGAGGGCTTCGAGGTCGTGACCGCGAGCGATGGTGCCGAGTGTCTGGACATCGTTCACCGGGTGCAGCCCGATGCGATCACCCTTGATGTGGTCATGCCCCGGCTGGACGGGTTCGGGGCGGCCGCGCAGTTGCGGGCCGATCCGCGGACGCGGCACCTGCCCGTCGCCATCGTGAGTGCCTGTACCCAGCACGAGGTCGAGGCCGGGATCGCCGCCGGGGTGGACGCGTTCCTCGCCAAGCCCTTCGAGCCCGCCGAGCTGGTGCGCATCGTGCGCAGGCTCGTCGAGCGCAAGGACCGCCGTGGGCGGAAGGGCGCGTCGGCCGGCAGAGGGGCCTGAGGGTTCCGCGGTTCGGGTGGCCGGACGGGGGCGGTTCGGGTGGCTGGTCCGGGTCCGTTCCGGGGCCTGGTCCGGGGTTCGTTCCGGGGTCCGTTCACATGGGTGTTCACATGGCGAAACCCGATGCGGGCCGACGGGGCTTCTCCCCTAGGCTGGGTGACGTGATCCCCGCCGACCTCTCTCGTGCCGTCGTACGCGCCGTACGCCGTGCCGTCGAGAGCGGCGAGCTGGGCGGTGGGTGCGTGCCCGAGCGGGTCGTCGTCGAGCGGACGCGGCCCGGCGGGGTGGGGGAGTACGCCACGCCCGTCGCCTTCCAGGTGGCCAAGGGGGCAGAAGACCGTAGCCCCCGCGACGTGGCGGACGCGCTGGCCCGGCTGCTCGCCGAGGAACCCGGGATCGCACGCGTCGACGTCACCGGAGCCGGGTTCCTGAACTTCACCCTCGCCGCGCGCTCCGAGGCCGCCCTCGTACGGGAGGTCCTGAGCGCCGGAATCCGGTACGGGTACGCGGACGGCGGTGCCGAGGCCGACCCCTTCTGCTGGGCTCCCCACGTCGGGCCGCGCGAGCGGGCCGTCCGTGAGGCCGTCGGGCGGATCATGAGGTCCCAGGGGCAGGGGCAGGGCTCCGCGGTCACCCCCCTGGCACCCGTCGCCCGGCGGGACGGCGACGTGATCGCCGCCTACGGGCAGGACGCCGCCCGCTGGGCCATGCTCTGCGTCCCGGCCCGGGAGACCCCCGCCTTCGCGCCCGGCCTCCTCGTCCAGGACGAGTCCAACGAGCTCTTCCGGGTGCGGTACGCCCACTCCCGCGCCCGTGCCCTGAGCCGCAACGCCGACCGGCTCGGGTTCCGCGCCGAGGCGGGGGAGGGCGAGGCGGGTCGCGAGCTGGTGCGGGTGATCGCCGAGTACCCGCTCGTCCTCGAAGCCGCCGCGCACCACCGGGCCCCCGAGCGCCTCGTCCGGCACCTCGTCACCGTCGCCGACGTGCTCCTCGACCACCAGCACCACGTCCTGCCCCGAGGGGACGAGAAACCCTCGGCCGCCCACCGCGCCCGGCTGGCCCTCGCCGAAGCCGCCGGCACGGTGCTGGCCGGCGGCCTGGCCCTGCTCGGCGTAGACGCCCCCGACTTCCTGTGACCCCCGAAGAGAGATTCCGATGAGCCGTTCCGCGCACCCCGCCGGACCCCGCCACGCCGACGTCCTGCCCGAGGGCCACTACGCCCCGCCGCCCGCCGACCTGAACGTGCTGGACGAGAAGGTCTGGGCGCGCACCGTCACCCGCGACGACGACGGGGTGGTCCGCGTCGGCGGAATCGAAGTGACCCGGCTCGCCGAGGAGTTCGGCACCCCCGCCTACTTCCTCGACGAGGAGGACTTCCGCGCCCGCTGCCGCGCCTGGGCCCACGCCTTCGGCAAGGACGCGGACGTCTTCTACGCCGGCAAGGCGTTCCTCTCCAAGGCCGTCGTGAAGTGGCTCAAGGAAGAGGGGCTGAACCTGGACGTGTGTTCCGGCGGGGAACTGGCGACCGCCCTCGCCGCCGGGATGCCCGCCGAGCGGATCGCCTTCCACGGCAACAACAAGTCGGAGAGCGAAATCCGCAGGGCCGTCACCGCCGGTGTCGGCCGCATCGTGCTCGACTCCTTCCAGGAGATCGCCCGCGTCGCGCACATCGCCCGTGAGCTGGGCGTGCGCCAGCCCGTGCAGATCCGCGTGACCGTGGGCGTGGAAGCGCACACGCACGAGTTCATCGCGACCGCGCACGAGGACCAGAAGTTCGGCATCGCCGTCGCCGACGGATCCGCCGCCGAGGCCGTGCGACGGGCGCTCGGGCACGAGAGCCTCGACCTGCTCGGGGTCCACTCCCACATCGGCTCCCAGATCTTCGACATGGCCGGCTTCGAGGTGTCCGCGAAGCGGGTCATCCAGCTGCTGGCCGCCGTACGCGACGAGCACGGCGTCGAGCTGCCCGAGATCGACCTCGGCGGCGGCCTCGGCATCGCCTACACCTCCGCCGACGACCCGCGCGAGCCGCACGAGATCGCCAAGGCCCTCACCGAGATCGTGGCGCGGGAGTGCGAGAGCGCCGGGCTCAAGGCGCCCCGCATCTCGGTCGAGCCCGGCCGCGCGATCGTCGGCCCGACGGCGTTCACCCTGTACGAGGTGGGCACGATCAAGCCCCTCGAAGGCCTGCGCACCTACGTCTCCGTCGACGGCGGCATGTCCGACAACATCCGCACCGCCCTCTACGACGCCGAGTACGGGGTCACCCTCGTCTCCCGCGTCTCCGACGCCGAGCCCATGCTGGTCCGCGTCGTCGGCAAGCACTGCGAGAGCGGCGACATCGTGGTGAAGGACGCCTTCCTGCCGGCCGACCTCGCGCCCGGGGACCTCCTCGCCGTGCCCGCCACCGGGGCGTACTGCCGCTCCATGGCCAGCAACTACAACCACGCCCTGCGCCCGCCCGTCGTCGCCGTGCGCGAGGGCGCGGCACGGGTGATCGTCCGGCGCGAGACGGAGGAAGATCTCCTGCGTCTCGACCTCGGGTGATTCCCATATTTCTGGGAAAAGCCCCCGGACCCCCAAAATAGGTATCTCAACGGTGTCTCACTCAATGGACCGAGGATGGAAAGTCCTGTCCATTGAGTGAGACTGGTTCAGGACCCGCGCGCAATCCGCGCACGGGTTACGGATGGAAGATCGAAAGGCGTAGGTCGAATGATGCGTACGCGTCCGCTGAAGGTGGCGCTGCTGGGCTGTGGAGTGGTCGGCTCAGAGGTGGCGCGCATCATGACGACGCACGCCGACGATCTGACAGCCAGGATCGGCGCGCCCGTCGAACTCGCCGGCGTGGCTGTGCGCCGTCCCTCCAAGGTGCGCGAGGGCATCGACCCGGCGCTGATCACCACCGACGCCACCGCCCTCCTCAAACGCGGTGACATCGACGTGGCCATCGAGGTCATCGGCGGCATCGAGCCCGCCCGCACGCTGATCACCACCGCCTTCGAGAACGGCATTTCCGTCGTCTCTGCGAACAAGGCGCTGCTCGCCCAGGACGGCGCCGCGCTGCACGCCGCGGCCGAGACGCACGGGCTCGACCTCTATTACGAGGCCGCCGTCGCCGGCGCCATCCCGCTGGTCCGCCCGATGCGCGAGTCCCTCGCGGGCGACAAGATCAACCGCGTGATGGGCATCGTCAACGGCACGACGAACTTCATCCTCGACAAGATGGACTCGACCGGCGCCGGCTACCAGGAGGCCCTCGACGAGGCCACCGCCCTGGGCTACGCCGAAGCCGACCCGACCGCCGACGTCGAGGGCTACGACGCGGCCGCCAAGGCCGCGATCCTGGCCGGCATCGCCTTCCACACCCGGGTCCGCCTCGACGACGTCTACCGCGAGGGGATGACCGAGGTCAGCGCCGCGGACTTCGCCTCCGCCAAGCGCATGGGCTGCACCATCAAGCTCCTCGCGATCCTGGAGCGCGCCGCGGACGGCCAGTCCGTCACCGCCCGCGTGCACCCGGCGATGATCCCGCTCAGCCACCCGCTCGCCTCCGTCCGCGAGGCGTACAACGCCGTATTCGTCGAGGCGGAGGCCGCCGGGCGGCTCATGTTCTACGGGCCCGGCGCGGGTGGCGCCCCGACCGCGTCCGCGGTCCTCGGCGACCTCGTCGCGGTCTGCCGCAACAAGCTCGCCCAGGCAACGGGGCCCGGCGAGTCGGCCTACACCCAGCTGCCGGTCAGCCCCATGGGGGACGTCGTCACCCGCTACCACATCAGCCTCGATGTGGCGGACAAGCCGGGCGTCCTCGCCCAGGTGGCGACCACCTTCGCGGAGCACGGTGTCTCGATCGACACCGTCCGTCAGCAGGGACGTCCGGAAATTGGCGGCGAGGCCTCCCTCGTCGTCGTCACTCACCGCGCACCCGACGCCGCCCTCTCCGGGACCGTCGAGGCGCTGCGGAAGCTGGACACCGTGCGCGGTGTCGCCAGCATCATGCGTGTTGAAGGGGAGTAAGGACCCATGAGCAGCAATCGCACCCACCAGTGGCGCGGCATCATCGAGGAGTACCGGGACCGCCTGCCGGTGACGGACACGACCCCGGTGGTCACGCTCCGCGAGGGTGGCACTCCCCTCGTCCCCGCCCAGGTGCTCTCCGAGCGCACGGGCTGTGAGGTGCACCTCAAGGTGGAGGGTGCCAACCCCACGGGGTCCTTCAAGGACCGCGGCATGACGATGGCCATCACCAAGGCCAAGGAGGACGGCGCCAAGGCCGTCATCTGCGCCTCCACGGGCAACACCTCCGCCTCCGCCGCCGCCTACGCGGTGCGCGCCGGCATGGTGTCCGCGGTGCTCGTGCCCCGCGGCAAGATCGCGCTGGGCAAGATGGGCCAGGCGCTCGTGCACGGCGCGAAGATCCTGCAGGTTGACGGCAACTTCGACGACTGCCTGGACCTGGCCCGCGCGCTGTCCGACAACTACCCGGTGGCGCTGGTCAATTCCGTCAACCCGGTCCGCATCGAGGGCCAGAAGACGGCCGCGTTCGAGATCGTGGACGCGCTCGGCGACGCCCCCGACATCCACGTCCTGCCGGTGGGCAACGCGGGCAACATCACCGCGTACTGGAAGGGCTTCAAGGAGTACAAGGCCGACGGACTGGCCTCCCGTACGCCCCGCGTGTGGGGTTTCCAGGCCTCGGGCTCCGCGCCGATCGTGCGCGGCGAGGTCGTCAAGGAGCCGCACACCATCGCCACGGCGATCCGCATCGGCAACCCGGCCTCCTGGGACTACGCCCTGCAGGCCCGGGACGAGTCGGGTGGCTTCATCGACGAGGTGACGGACCGACAGATCCTGGCCGCCTACCGCCTGTTGGCCGCGCAGGAGGGCGTCTTCGTCGAGCCCGCCTCGGCCGCGTCCGTGGCCGGCCTGCTGAAGGCCGCCGAGGCCGGTCTCGTCGACCCCGGCCAGAAGATCGTGTGCACCGTCACCGGAAACGGCCTGAAGGACCCCGACTGGGCCGTCGCCGGCGCTCCGCAGCCGGTCACCATTCCGGTGGACGCCGAGGCCGCGGCCGCCCGTCTCGGCCTGGTCTGACACACGGCGCGGGGAGGCCGGGGCCCCTGGCCCCGGCCTCCCGGCCCGTCGCCCCGTTGCCGGATTCCGGAAATCCGCGGAATCCGGCGACCCGGCCCGTACGGCACCGGAAGCCAAGGCGGAACCGGGGAAGACCGCGACACGCATCGTGCGCCTCCTGTGCGCCCTATGTCGCGAGAGAACCTTCCTTCGATACGCTGTACTTACATCCGCCACCGCGCATATGACGCGGTGCTGCCCCAAGGGCCTTCGGGTGTCGTACGTTCTCCAGTACATTCGCAGCGAAGATCCCGCACCGACACCAGATCTCGCACAGTCACAAGGAGTGTCATCGACCGATGGCAGGTCCAGCGTTCCGCGCCGCCGCCGTACGGGTGCGCGTCCCCGCCAGCAGTGCCAACCTCGGCCCCGGCTTCGATGCCCTCGGCCTGGCCCTGGGGCTCTACGACGACGTGGTCGTCCGGGTCGCCGACTCCGGCCTGAACATCGACATCGCGGGTGAGGGTGCCGACACCCTCCCGAGGGACGAGAGCCACCTCCTCGTACGTTCCATGCGCACGGCCTTCGACCTGCTGGGCGGGCAGCCGCGCGGCCTGGAGGTCGTCTGCGCCAACCGCATCCCGCACGGCCGCGGCCTCGGCTCCTCGTCCGCCGCTATCTGCGCCGGCATCGTCGCCGCCCGCGCCGTGACCATAGGCGGCGAGGCCAGGCTCGACGACGCGGCGCTGCTGGAGCTCGCCACCGAGATCGAGGGCCACCCCGACAACGTGGCCGCCTGTCTGCTCGGCGGCTTCACCCTGGCGTGGATGGACGGGGGCAGCGCCAAGGCGATCCGGATGGACCCCGCCGATTCCATCGTTCCGGTGGTCTTCGTGCCGTCCAAGCCGGTCCTGACCGAGACCGCGCGGGGACTGCTGCCGCGCACCGTGCCGCACGTGGACGCGGCCGTGAACGCGGGCCGTGCCGGGCTGCTCGTGGAGGCCATGACCAGGCGTCCCGAGTTCCTGCTGCCCGCCACCGAGGACCGGCTGCACCAGGACTACCGGTCCCCCGCGATGCCCGAGAGCGTGGCGCTCGTGGGCCGGCTGCGGGCGGACGGCATCCCCGCGGTCATCTCCGGCGCGGGCCCCACGGTCCTCGCGCTGGTCGACAACGACGCGGCCGACAAGGTCGCGCAGCTCGCGGGCGAAGGGTGGGCGGCCAACCGGCTCGCACTCGACGCCGCGGGCGCGAGCGTCCTTCCGCTGGGTGTCCAGGGCGGACAGTCCGTGTCGTGACGACACGGCCCGCCGGGGCGGGCGGCCGGGCAGGCCGCCCACCTGCGGAAGGGGCTATTGCCGGTGATTGAGAGGGGGAATAACTGTTGGATCCGGTAGTGTTAGTCTCAAGTGCGCATCCGAAGCCGCCATGGCTCGGTGCTCAGTGTCCCCATCCGGGACCACCTTTCTTCCGGGAGCCTCCCCGACTGCTTTGATCGCTGCCAGCAGTTTCGGGCACGCTCCGGAATCGGCGTGACATTCCCACGCTTCCAGCTCGGGGGCTTCTCGCCGGAACCACCCACGCACGTTTCTCTCCGCCGTACATCGATCGGCGGACCACCGCCCCGGCTGCGGTCCATGACCCATCAGGTCATGCTCCGTCGTCGGACAGCACAACCGGTCGCCGAGCCAGACAGGCCGACGTCCGCTCCAGGGAAGGACCCTTCGTGAGCGACACCACCGATCTGATGGGCGCTGCCGACACCAACGTCGACACCAGTGCCCCCGCCGCGGGCGCCGCACCCAAGCGCCGCCGCTCCGGCACCGGCCTTGAGGGCATGGTCCTGGCAGAGCTGCAGCAGGTCGCGTCGGGCCTCGGGATCAGGGGCACCGCGCGGATGCGCAAGAGCCAGCTGATCGAGGTCATCAAGGAGGCGCAGGGCGGCAGCGCCCCCAAGGCCGCGGCTCCCGCCGCCGACGCCGCCGAGGCCAAGCCGAAGCGCCGCGCCACCAGCAAGGCCCGTACGGGCGAGGCCGCCGCCGCGGCGCCCGCCGCCGAGAAGCCCGCCGTCCAGGCGCAGATCGACATCCCGGGTCAGCCCGCGGGTGGCCCCTCCCGCGCGAGCGAAGCCGAGCGCGGGGGAGAGGAAGCACCGGTCGGCGAGCGCCGCCGCCGTCGGGCGACCGCGCCCTCCGGCAGCCCGGAGTCCTCGGCACCCGCCGTCGTGGCGGTCGAGCAGAAGACCGAGGCCGCTCCGGCGGCCCCGGCCGAGCCCCAGGCCGAGGCGGCGACCGCCGTCACCGCCCAGGGCCAGGCGCAGGAGGCCGGCGAGGGCCGTACCCGCCGTGACCGCCGTGACCGCGGCGAGCGCGGTGAGCGCGGTGAGCGCGGCGACCGTGCCGAGCGCGGTGACCGTGCCGAGCGGGGCGAGCGCCAGCAGAGCCGCCGCGAGCGCGGCGCCAAGGCCGACGACCAGGGCCAGGGCGGTCAGGGTCAGGGCGGCCAGGGCCAGGGCCAGGGTCAGGGCCAGGGCGGCGGCCGGCAGGACCGCGCCGACCGTCAGCAGCAGCAGGGCGGCCGGGGCCAGGGCCAGCAGGGTCGTCAGGACCGTCAGGACAACGGCCCGCAGGACGACTTCGACGGTGAGGACGGCCGCCGTGGCCGTCGCGGCCGCTACCGCGACCGCCGTGGCCGTCGTGGCCGCGACGAGTTCGCGCCGAACGAGCCGCAGGTCGCCGACGACGACGTGCTGATCCCGGTCGCGGGCATCCTCGACATCCTCGACAACTACGCGTTCATCCGGACCTCGGGCTACCTGCCCGGCCCGAACGACGTGTACGTCTCCCTCGCCCAGGTCCGCAAGGCGGGTCTGCGCAAGGGCGACCACACCACCGGTGCGGTCCGTCAGCCCAAGGACGGCGAGCGCCGCGAGAAGTTCAACGCCCTCGTGCGTCTGGACTCCGTCAACGGCATGGCGCCCGAATCCGGCCGCGGCCGCCCGGAGTTCCAGAAGCTGACCCCGCTCTACCCGCAGGACCGGCTCCGTCTGGAGACCGACCCGGGGGTGCTGACCACCCGCATCATCGACCTCGTGTCGCCGATCGGCAAGGGCCAGCGAGGCCTGATCGTGGCCCCGCCGAAGACCGGCAAGACCATGATCATGCAGGCGATCGCCAACGCGATCACCACCAACAACCCCGAGTGCCACCTGATGGTCGTCCTGGTCGACGAGCGTCCGGAAGAGGTCACCGACATGCAGCGGTCGGTCAAGGGCGAGGTCATCTCCTCGACCTTCGACCGCCCGGCCGAGGACCACACCACCGTCGCCGAGCTGGCCATCGAGCGCGCCAAGCGTCTCGTCGAGCTGGGTCACGACGTGGTCGTCCTGCTGGACTCCATCACCCGTCTGGGCCGCGCGTACAACCTCGCGGCGCCCGCCTCCGGCCGCATCCTGTCCGGTGGTGTCGACTCGACCGCGCTGTACCCGCCGAAGCGCTTCTTCGGTGCCGCGCGCAACATCGAGGACGGCGGTTCGCTGACCATCCTGGCCACCGCGCTCGTCGACACCGGCTCGCGCATGGACGAGGTGATCTTCGAGGAGTTCAAGGGCACCGGCAACATGGAGCTCAAGCTCGACCGCAAGCTCGCCGACAAGCGCATCTTCCCGGCCGTCGACGTCGACCCGTCGGGCACCCGCAAGGAGGAGATCCTCCTCAACAGCGAGGAGCTCGCCATCGTCTGGAAGCTGCGCCGGGTGCTGCACGCGCTCGACTCGCAGCAGGCGATCGAGCTGCTTCTCGACAAGATGAAGCAGACGAAGTCGAACGCCGAGTTCCTGATGCAGATCGCGAAGACGACCCCGGCCGGCAAGAACGACGACTGACCGGGTCCGCCTCACCGAAGCCGCCCCCGCCGCACCCGCGGCGGGGGCGGCTTCGTGTCGTCACGCCCCACGGTTTCCCGGTTCGGGGCCTGTGCGACCTTCGCCACATTCATGCTGCGGAATGAACCTCTCCGCAGGCTCGTACGTTCCCTATCCGAACCCCGGGTGGCCGCGGTGTCACGCACCGTCCACCCCCGTCGGGGGGAGCCGCCCCCGGGGTTCCGTGCGCCCCTCGCGCCGTGGAACCCTGGAACGCATTCGTCCGTCTGAGTGAGAGATACGGCGGGCAACGCACGCAGGACTGAGGAGAGCATGAGCGAGGAAAGCAAGGGCCGCGGCCGCCGCGCCGTCACCCGGCGCCGCCGGAAACCGCCGCGTCGGCGCCGCGCCCTCACCATCGCCGCGTGGACCGCAGCGGGTGTGGTCCTGCTCGGAGGCGGTGGCCTCGGCTGGTTCTACTTCAAGCTCAACGGCAACCTGCACAGCGTCGACATCGACCAGGCCCTGGGCAAGGACCGCCCGCCGAACGTCGACAACGGCTCGATGGACATCCTGGTCCTCGGCTCGGACTCCCGCGACGGGGCGAACAGCGAGTACGGCGCGGACGACGGCGGCTCGGCCCGCTCCGACACGGCGATGATCATCCACCTCTACCAGGGCCACAAGCAGGCCAGCGTGGTGTCGATCCCGCGTGACACGATGCTCCCGCGGCCCGCCTGCCCCATGGCCAAGGGGAAGACCAGCGCCCCCAGGCAGCGCGCGCAGTTCAACGAGGCCTTCACCATCGGCGGGGCCGCCTGCGCCGTGAAGACCGTCGAGGCGATGTCGGGGATCCGCATGGACCACTACATCGAGGTCGACTTCACCGGCTTCAAGAACATCATCGACAACCTCGGCGGGGTCGAACTCACGACCACCAAGCCGATCAAGGACTACGGCAGCCACCTCGACCTGGCGGCCGGCTCCCACAAGCTCAACGGCGAGCAGTCCCTCGGCCTGGTCCGCACGCGCAAGAGCGTCGGCGACGGCGGCGACCTGGGCCGAATACAGCTCCAGCAGGCCTTCATCAAGGCGCTGATCAAGCAGGTCAAGGGCGTCGGGGTCTTCGACAGCCCGAAGAAGCTCTACGGTCTCGCCGACTCCGCCACCAAGGCGATCACCACCGACAAGGCGCTCGGCGACGTGAAGTCCCTCGCGAGCTTCGCGCAGGGGCTCCAGGGCATCACCGCCGAGAACATGCACATGATCACCGTCCCGGTGACCCAGGACCCGCTCGACAAGGACCGCGTCGCGCTCCTGCCCAAGGACTCGAAGATGGTCTGGGACGCCCTGCTGGCCGACCAGCCCATCCCCGCCGCGGCCACCGAACGCTCCAACGGGGACAAGAGCACCGCGGGCTCGATCGTCCAGTAGCCCTTCCTGCCGGGACACGGCAGGAATAGATGCCGGCGCCTCCCCGTTGAGGGGAGCGTCCTCAGAATTTTGACAGGCGGCCCGGTCCTGGCAGACTGGTCTGTCGGCCCCGGTTCACGCAGTGCGCAATTCGGCTCCTGCGACCCGGCGCCCTCCCGAATCTAGGAGACACCTTGAAGCGCGATGTTCACCCCGAGTACGTCGAGACCCAGGTCAGCTGCACCTGTGGCGCGTCGTTCACCACCCGTAGCACCCTGACCGAGGGCACCATCCGTGCCGAGGTCTGCTCCGAGTGCCACCCGTTCTACACGGGCAAGCAGAAGATCCTCGACACCGGTGGCCGTGTGGCCCGCTTCGAGGCCCGCTTCGGCAAGGGTGCGGCCAAGAAGTAGCGCGACCCAGGCGCCGGTCACCGGCCGCCCCCTGAATTCGCGGGGGCGGCCGGACCGGCGCCTTTGTCGTCGTTCAGCCGAACCAGCCCATTTTTGACTTTCACCACAGGAGCACCCGATGTTCGAAGCGGTCGAGGAACTGGTCGGCGAACACGCCGATCTTGAGACGAAGCTCGCCGACCCTTCGGTCCACTCGGATCAGGCCAACGCGCGCAAGCTCAACAAGCGCTACGCGGAACTGACCCCGATCGTCGCGACCTTCCGTGCGTGGAAGCAGTCGGCCGAGGACATCGAGACGGCCAAGGAGCTGGCGGCCGACGACCCGGACTTCGCCGCCGAGGTCAAGGAACTGAGCGCCCAGCGCGAAGAGCTCACCGAGAAGCTCCGCCTGCTGCTCGTCCCGCGCGACCCCAGTGACGACAAGGACGTGCTCCTGGAGGTCAAGGCCGGCGCCGGCGGCGACGAGTCCGCCCTGTTCGCGGGCGACCTGCTGCGCATGTACCTGCGCTACGCCGAGCGCGTGGGCTGGAAGACCGAGATCATCGACGCCACCGAGTCCGAGCTCGGCGGCTACAAGGACGTCCAGGTCTCCGTCCGCACCAAGGGCGGCAACGGCGCGACCGAGCCCGGCCAGGGCGTCTGGGCCCGCCTGAAGTACGAGGGCGGCGTGCACCGCGTGCAGCGCGTTCCGGCCACCGAGTCGCAGGGCCGCATCCACACCTCCGCCGCCGGCGTGCTCGTCACCCCGGAGGCCGAGGAGGTCGAGGTCGAGATCAACATGAACGACCTGCGCATCGACGTGTACCGCTCCTCCGGCCCCGGCGGCCAGTCCGTCAACACCACCGACTCGGCCGTGCGCATCACGCACCTCCCGACCGGTGTGGTCGCCTCCTGCCAGAACGAGAAGAGCCAGCTCCAGAACAAGGAGCAGGCCATGCGCATCCTGCGCTCGCGCCTGCTGGCCGCCGCGCAGGAGGCCGCCGAGCAGGAGGCCTCCGACGTGCGCCGCAGCCAGGTGCGCAGCGTGGACCGCTCGGAGAAGATCCGTACGTACAACTACCCGGAAAACCGGATCTCGGACCACCGGACCGGTTTCAAGGCGTACAACTTGGACCAGGTGCTCGACGGCGACCTCGACGCGGTCATCCAGGCCTGCGTCGACACGGACTCCGCGGCCAAGCTCGCCGCCGCGCACTGATCCGACCCCGTCCGACCCCCGCACCACCCCCCGTACGACAGCAGCCCGGAGGACCAGCGTGAACTTGCTGCTTGCCGAGGTGGCCCAGGCCACCCAGCGGCTGGCCGCCGCCGGCGTGCCCTCTCCGCGTTTCGACGCGGAGGAGCTGGCGGCCTTCGTGCACGGCGTCAAGCGGGGGGAACTGCACCACGTCAAGGACGCGGACTTCGACGCCCGCTACTGGGAGGCCGTCGCCCGGCGCGAGGCCCGCGAGCCGCTCCAGCACATCACCGGCCGCGCCTTCTTCCGCTACCTGGAGCTCCAGGTAGGCCCCGGGGTGTTCGTGCCCCGGCCCGAGACCGAGTCGGTCGTGGACTGGGCCATACAGGCCGTCCGGGCGATGGACGTCGTCGAACCCCTGATCGTGGACCTGTGCACCGGCTCCGGCGCCATCGCCCTCGCCATGGCCCAGGAGGTGCCGCGCTCGCGCGTGCACGCCGTGGAGCTGTCCGAGGACGCCCTGCGCTGGACCCGCAAGAACGCCGAGGGCTCCCGGGTCACCGTCCACCAGGGCGACGCGCTGAGCGCGCTGCCCGAGCTGGACGGTCAGGTCGACCTGGTGATCTCCAACCCGCCGTACATCCCGCTCACCGAGTGGGAGTACGTGGCACCGGAGGCCCGCGACCACGACCCCGAGATGGCGCTGTTCTCCGGTGAGGACGGCCTCGACACCATCCGCGGGATCGAACGCACCGCGCACCGGCTGCTGCGGCCCGGCGGCATCGTCGTCATCGAGCACGCCGACACCCAGGGCGGGCAGGTGCCGTGGATCTTCGCCGACGAGCGCGGGTGGGCGGACTCCGCCGACCACCCCGACCTGAACAACCGCCCGCGCTTCGCGACCGCCCGCAAGGCGATGCCGTGACCGGCGCGACCCCCCTTCCCGCCACCACCCCGCTGTACGAGGAGGCCCGCTGATGGCCCGGCGATACGACTGCAACGACGCGACGGACCGCAAGACCGGTCTGCGTGAAGCGGCATCCGCCGTACGCCGCGGCGAACTCGTCGTGCTGCCGACCGACACCCTCTACGGGATCGGCGCGGACGCCTTCAGCAAGGAGGCCGTCGGCGACCTGCTCGCCGCCAAAGGGCGGGGCCGCAACATGCCCACCCCCGTCCTCATCGGGTCCCCGAACACCCTGCACGGCCTCGTCACGGACTTCTCCGAGCAGGCCTGGGAGCTCGTCGACGCCTTCTGGCCGGGCGGGCTGACGCTCGTCGCCAAGCACCAGCCGTCGCTGGCCTGGGACCTGGGCGAGACCCGCGGGACCGTCGCCGTACGCATGCCCCTGCACCCCGTCGCGATCGAGCTGCTGACGGAGGTCGGTCCGATGGCGGTCTCGTCCGCCAACCTGTCCGGGCACCCGGCACCCGAGGACTGCGACGCGGCGCGCGCCATGCTGGGCGACTCCGTCTCCGTGTACCTGGACGGCGGCCCGACGCCCAGCACCCTGCCGTCGTCGATCGTCGACGTCACCGGGAAGGTTCCCGTCCTGCTGCGTGCGGGGGCGCTGACCGCCGAACAGCTGCGGGAGGTCGTACCCGACCTCGAGGTGGCCCCGTGAGCCCTGAGGGGCGTGGCATAGCCAGGGGGCACCTGCCGGCCGCGGCCGGGGGCGACTCCTTCCGCATACTCCACGTCAGCACCGGCAACGTGTGCCGCTCGCCCATCACCGAGCGGCTGACCCGGCACGCCCTGACGCACCGGCTGGGCGCCCTCGGTCTCGTGGCCGGCGACCTCATCGTCGAGAGCGCGGGCACCTGGGGCCACGAGGGGGCTCCGATGGAGGCGAACGCCGCCGCCGTCCTCGCGGACTTCGGCGCCGACGCCTCCGGCTTCACCGGGCGCGAGCTGCTGGACGAGCACGTCATACGCGCCGACCTGGTGCTGACGGCCACGCGGGACCACCGGGCGCAGGTCATCTCGATGGGCCACTCGGCGGGGCTGCGGACCTTCACGCTGAAGGAGTTCACCCGCCTCGTGCGGGCGATAGACCCGGCGACGCTGCCGCCGCTCGACGACGGCATGGCCGAACGCGCCCGTGCGCTGGTGCGGGCCGCCGCCGCGCTGCGGGGCTGGCTGCTGGCGCCTTCCGCCGACGCGGACGAGGTGTACGACCCGTACGGGGCGCCGATCACCTTCTTCCGTTCGATCGGCGACGAGATCAACCAGGCCCTGGACCCCGTGGTCACGGCGCTGACGGGCGTCACCGCCCCGCGCTGACCGGGCGAGGAGGGCCGCGACCGGGCCCTGGACCCCGTGGTCACGGCCCTGACGGGCGCCACCGGCCCCGCGTACGGCGGGCCACGCCGACGGCCGTGGCGCGGGCGGGCACGCGGAGGGGGCCGGGGCTATCGTGGCTGGTACCTGACGGGTCGCCCCTGGAGCCGCGCCATGAGCGTCATCACCCCGGCCACGGACCTGCTGCGGCAGCAGGATCCGCAGATGGCCGACGTCCTCGCGGGGGAGCGGCAGCGCCAGGCCGAGACCCTGCAGCTCAGCGCCGCCGAGAACTTCACCTCGCCCGCCGTGCTCGCCGCCCTCGGCTCCGCCCTCGCCAACAAGTACGCCGAGGGGTACCCGGGCGCCCGCCACCACGGCGGCTGCGAGTACGCCGACCTCGCCGAGCGGGTGGCCGTGGAACGGGCCAAAGCGCTGTTCGGGGTCGAGCACGCGAACGTGCAGCCGCATTCCGGTTCCTCCGCCGTCCTCGCCGCGTACGCCGCGCTGCTGCGCCCCGGCGACACGGTCCTGGCGATGGGGCTCGCGTACGGCGGGCACCTCACGCACGGCTCGCCCGCGAACTTCTCCGGCCGCTGGTTCGACTTCGTCGGGTACGGGGTCGACGCCGCCACCGGGCTCATCGACTACGCGCAGGTGCAGGAGCTCGCCCGTACGCACCGGCCGAAAGCCATCGTGTGCGGGTCGATCTCCTACCCCCGCCATCCCGAGTACTCGGCGTTCCGGGAGATCGCCGACGAGGTGGGGGCCTACCTCATCGCCGACGCCGCGCACCCGATCGGGCTGGTCGCGGGCGGGGCCGCGCCGAGCCCCGTCCCGTACGCGGACCTGGTGTGCGCGACCACGCACAAGGTGCTGCGCGGCCCGCGCGGCGGGATGGTCCTGTGCGGCGCGGAGTTCGCGGAGCGCGTCGACCGGGCGGTGTTCCCCTTCACCCAGGGCGGCGCGCAGATGCACACCATCGCGGCGAAGGCGGTGGCCTTCGGGGAGGCGGCCGGACCGGCCTACACGCGGTACGCGCACCAGGTCGTGGCCAATGCCCGCGCCCTGGCCCGGGCCCTGGAGGACCGCGGCTTCACGCTCACCACCGGCGGCACGGACACCCACCTGATCAGCGCCGATCCGGCGCGGTTCGGGATCGACGGGCCGACGGCCCGCGGCCGGCTCGCGGCCGCCGGGATCGTCCTGGACACCTGTGCGCTGCCGTACGGGGACCAGCGCGGGATCCGTCTCGGCACGGCGGCGGTGACCACGCAGGGGATGGGGGAGCCGGAGATGGTCCGGATCGCCGGGCTGTTCACGGCCGCGCTGCGCGGTGGGGCGGCCGCGCGGACCCGCAAGGAGGTCGCCGAGCTGACCGGTGGATTTCCTCCGTAACGGGGTTTAAAAGGGCATGCGGCGCTTACCGCAACCAGGAAGGGGTACCCGCGCGTCCTCTTGACCGGTGACATCGCGGCTAATGTGTGGGGCTGAGATGGCCGGCGATACATCTGGGGCAGCCAGTGCGTGAATATCTGCTGACGCTTTGCGTCACGGTCGCGGTGACCTACCTGCTGACCGGGCCCGTGCGGAAGTTCGCGATCGCGGCCGGCGCCATGCCGGAGATCCGCGCCCGCGACGTCCACCGCGAGCCGACGCCACGGCTCGGCGGTATCGCCATGTTCGGCGGTCTGTGCGCGGGACTGCTGGTCGCCGACCACCTGCGCAACCTCAACGGCGTCTTCGAGCTGTCGAACGAACCCCGGGCCCTGCTCTCCGGTGCCGCGCTGATCTGGCTGGTCGGCGTCCTGGACGACAAGTTCGAGATCGACGCGCTGATCAAGCTCGGCGCGCAGATGATCGCCGCGGGCGTGATGGTCATCCAGGGCCTGACGATCCTGTGGATCCCCGTCCCCGGCATCGGCACGGTCGCGCTCACCCAGTGGCAGGGGAACCTGCTCACCGTCGCCCTCGTCGTGATCACCATCAACGCGGTGAACTTCGTGGACGGTCTGGACGGCCTGGCGGCCGGCATGGTCTGCATCGCGTCCGCGGCGTTCTTCCTCTACGGCTACCGGATCTGGTTCGGCTACGGCATCGAGGCGGCCGCCCCCGCGACGCTCTTCGCCGCGATCCTGATGGGCATGTGCCTGGGCTTCCTGCCGCACAACATGCACCCGGCGCGGATCTTCATGGGCGATTCCGGCTCGATGCTGATCGGCCTGGTGCTGGCCGCGTCGACCATTTCCATCACCGGGCAGGTGGACCCCGACACGATGGCCCTCTTCGCGGGTGGTGAGCGCAATGCGACGCACGCGATGCTGCCCGTCTTCATCCCGCTGGTGCTGCCGCTGAGCATCGTCGCGATTCCGGTCGCGGACCTGGTGCTGGCGATCGTGCGGCGCACCTGGAAGGGCCAGTCGCCCTTCGCCGCGGACCGCGGTCATCTGCACCACCGGCTCCTGGAACTCGGGCATTCCCACAGCCGCGCCGTACTCATCATGTATTTCTGGTCGGGGCTGATCGCATTCGGAGCGGTGGCCTATTCCGTGCATTCCACGTCGATGTGGATCGTCCTCGGCATCGCCGCGCTGAGCGGGCTGGGACTCGTACTGCTCCTGCTGCCGCGGTTCACCCCGCGGGCGCCGCGCTGGGCGGAGGCGCTGGTTCCGCCGCGCTACCGGCACGCGGAGCGGGCGGCGGAGGCGGCCGTACGGGAGGACGCGGGTACGGAGCCGGAGCCGGCCCGGCCGATCGCGGCCGGAGTCTCGGGCGTCAACGGCGCTACCGCCATTGGCCCCCGTTCGCGCTTCCCCGACCGGCGGAAGGCCGGATCCACGCGCTGACGGGCGGGGGGCATGTCCGACATGGATGCCCTTTACCAGACAACCCGCTAGGGTGTCGCGCACACACGGGCAGGGTCACTCTCATGTGTGACAGTCAGCACACCGGACAGGTAAAGCTCTCATCAAATAGTTTGTGATACCGTTCACTAAACCCGGCGACAGAGCCGAAGGACCGTAGTGCGACGGTCCATTGGCCCGAGGCTCTCACTCGGACCGGGCTTACGCTCGTCCCGTACGAGTCCCGTGCCCCCACCACCACGCGGAGCAAACCGCCATGCGGTCAGATGACGTCCGATCCCTCCTGCAAACCGCCGTACCCACCGCTGTAGCCGGCGCTGTAGCCGCCGTGATCAGCGCGTTGGTCGTGGGCGGCAAGGGGGCCGTCGGGGCCATCGTGGCGACCGTGGTCGTGATTCTCTTCATGGGCATCGGATTCGTGGTTCTGCAGCGCACCGCGAAATCACTTCCGCACCTGTTCCAGGCCATGGGCCTCATGCTCTACGCGGCCCAGATCCTGCTGCTCTTCGTCTTTCTCGCCGTGTTCAAGAACACGACGCTGTTCAACCCCCGGGCGTTCGCGATCACGCTCGTCGCCACCACCCTCGTGTGGATCGGCGCACAGACGCGCGCTCACATGAAAGCCAAGATCCTCTACGTCGAGCCCGACTCGTCGAAGGCCGAAAAGCCCGAAAACCCGGGGTCGAAGTCGTGAGGGGTAGGGCCGGGATAAGGGCGCGTTCGAGATCCTGCTATCGTCCGGTTCCAACTGCGGCACTGCGGGCGCGGGCATCTGAGCTGACGCCTGTTCCATCGCGAGGCTCGATGCCTGACTGCCGCCCCCACATCCGTTACACCAGTCCAGTGCCGAACCGCGGCTGTGCGCCGCGCCGACACAACGAGGTTGCCGTACCTATGCGCCACGCTGAAGGAGCCCGCGGTGAGTGCTGACCCGACTCAGGTGCTCGCCTTCGAGACCGACTGTCACATCTTCGACGGATGTGGCTTCCCCGGCCCGGGCCTGCACTCGTTCCTCTTCGAGCCGCTCTGGGGCGAAGCCGGCACCACCAGTGCTTACTTCAACAAGCCGATGCTGCTGGCCCTGCTGGGCTCGATCATCATCGTGGGCTTCTTCTGGGCCGCCTTCGGCAAGCCGAAGATGGTCCCGGGCAAGCTCCAGATGGTCGCCGAGGCCGGCTACGACTTCGTCCGCCGCGGCATCGTCTACGAGACGCTCGGCAAGAAGGAGGGCGAGAAGTACGTCCCCTTCATGGTCTCGCTGTTCTTCTTCGTCTGGATCCTGAACGTCTGGTCGATCGTCCCCGTGGCCCAGTTCCCGGTGACCGCGATCATCGCGTACCCGGCCATCCTGGCCCTGATGGTCTACTTCGTGTGGATGTCGGTCACCTTCAAGCGCCACGGCTTCGTCGGCGGCCTGAAGAACCTCACCGGCTACGACAAGAGCCTCGGCGGCGTCCTGCCGCTCATCATGGTCATCGAGTTCTTCTCGAACGTCCTGGTGCGCCCGTTCACCCACGCGGTCCGACTGTTCGCGAACATGTTCGCCGGTCACACCCTGCTGCTGCTCTTCACGATCGCCAGCTGGTACCTGCTGAACGGCATCGGCATCGCCTACGCGGGTGTCTCGTTCGTGATGGTCATCGTGATGACCGCCTTCGAGCTCTTCATCCAGGCCGTCCAGGCGTACGTCTTCGTCCTCCTGGCCTGCAGCTTCATCCAGGGCGCGCTCGCCGAGCACCACTGAGCCAGGCCCGCCCCCGCTCAGCCCCCATTCGTCCGGTGGCCAACCCCCACCGGTCCGTGAAAGAGAAGGAAGAACTGGCATGTCCCAGACCCTTGCCGCCGTCACCGGCTCCCTCAGCTCCGTTGGTTACGGTCTCGCGGCCATCGGCCCCGGCGTCGGCGTCGGCATCATCTTCGGTAACGGCACCCAGGCCCTCGCCCGTCAGCCCGAGGCTGCCGGCCTGATCCGCGCCAACCAGATCCTCGGCTTCGCCTTCTGTGAGGCGCTCGCCCTCATCGGTCTGGTCATGCCGTTCGTCTACCCGAGCTCCTGATCTTCGGTCTCGACGAACAGTCCATTAGACGAAAGGCACTGATGTGAACCTCATGGTTCTGGCGGCCGAGGAGATGGAAAACCCCCTCATCCCGCCGATCCCCGAGCTCGTCATCGGTCTGATCGCCTTCGTCATCGTCTTCGGCTTCCTCGCGAAGAAGCTCCTCCCGAACATCAACAAGGTTCTGGACGAGCGCCGCGAGGCCATCGAGGGCGGTATCGAGAAGGCTGAAGCCGCTCAGACCGAGGCCCAGAGCGTGCTGGAGCAGTACAAGGCCCAGCTCGCCGAAGCCCGGCACGAAGCCGCGCGCCTGCGCCAGGACGCGCTGGAGCAGGGCACTGCGCTCAAGGAAGAACTGCGCGCAGAGGGCCAGCGGCAGCGTGAGGAGATCATCGCTGCCGGCCACGCCCAGATCGCCGCGGACCGCAAGGCCGCGTCTCAGGCGCTGCGTCAGGACGTGGGCAAGCTCGCCACCGACCTGGCCGGAAAGCTCGTCGGCGAGTCCCTCGAGGACCACGCCCGGCAGAGCCGCACGATCGACCGCTTCCTCAGCGAGCTCGAGGAGAAGGCCGAGGCGGCCCGATGAACGGAGCGAGCCGCGAGGCGCTGGCCTCCGCGCGCGAGCGTCTCGACGCGCTGACGGACAACACGTCCGTCGACGCGGCGAAGCTCGCCGGTGAGCTGGCAGCCGTCACCGCGCTGCTCGACCGTGAGGTCTCGCTGCGTCGGGTCATCACGGACCCGGCGCAGTCCGGCGAGGCCAAGGCCGAGCTGGTCGGCCGGCTGCTGTCCGGCCAGGTGGGCGGGGAGACCCTCGACCTGGTGTCCGGCATGGCGCGGTCGCGCTGGTCGCAGTCCCGCGACCTGGTGGACGCGCTGGAGGAGCTGGCGGCCACCGCCGACCTCACCGCGGCCCAGCAGGGCGGCGCGCTCGACAACGTCGAGGACGAGGTGTTCCGGTTCGGCCGGATCGTCGCCTCGAACACCGAGCTGCGCTCCGCGCTGACCGACCGCGCGGCCACCGTCTCCGCCAAGGGCGAGCTGCTGCGCAGCCTGCTCGGCGGAAAGGCGGACCCGGTCACCGAGCGCCTGGTCACCCGTCTTGTCACGCACCCGCGTGGACGTAGCCTGGAAGCGGGACTGGAGTCCCTTTCCAAGCTCGCCGCCGAGCGCCGGGATCGTATGGTCGCCACCGTGACCAGCGCGGTTCCGCTCAGCGACGTGCAGAAGCAGCGTCTCGGCGCGGTGCTGGCCAAGCTGTACGGCCGCCAGATGCACCTGAACCTGGACGTGGACCCCGAGGTCCTCGGCGGGATCTCGGTGCGCGTCGGCGACGAGGTCATCGACGGCACCATCGCGGACCGCCTCTCCGAGGCGACCCGTCGCATGGCCGGCTGACCTCAGCCAGCAACAGAACAAAAGCATTCCTAGCGGCCCGGTTGGGCCGTGCAGAACTTGCAGAAGATTCCTGGGGGTCGCCCCCAGACCCCTAAGAAGCTTCAGGCCCAACAAGGAGAGCAGGGAACCCAGATGGCGGAGCTCACGATCCGGCCGGAGGAGATCCGGGACGCACTGGAGAACTTTGTCCAGTCGTACCAGCCGGACGCGGCCTCGCGCGAGGAGGTCGGAACGGTCAGCGTTGCCGGCGACGGCATCGCGAAGGTGGAGGGCCTGCCCTCCGCCATGGCGAACGAGCTGCTGAAGTTCGAGGACGGCACCCTCGGTCTCGCCCTCAACCTCGAGGAGCGCGAGATCGGTGCGGTCGTCCTCGGCGAGTTCAGCGGTATCGAGGAGGGCCAGCCGGTGCAGCGCACCGGTGAGGTGCTCTCCGTCGGCGTCGGCGAGGGCTACCTCGGCCGTGTCGTCGACCCGCTCGGCAACCCGATCGACGGTCTCGGCGAGATCGCGACCGAAGGCCGTCGCGCCCTGGAGCTGCAGGCTCCGGGCGTCATGGTCCGCAAGTCGGTCCACGAGCCCATGCAGACCGGCTACAAGGCCATCGACGCCATGGTGCCCGTCGGCCGCGGCCAGCGTCAGCTGATCATCGGTGACCGTCAGACGGGTAAGACCGCTCTGGCCGTCGACACGATCATCAACCAGCGCGACAACTGGCGCTCGGGCGACGTGAACAAGCAGGTCCGCTGCATCTACGTCGCCATCGGCCAGAAGGGCTCGACCATCGCGTCCGTTCGCGGCGCCCTGGAAGACGCCGGTGCGCTCGAGTACACGACGATCGTCGCCGCCCCGGCGTCGGACCCGGCCGGCTTCAAGTACCTGGCGCCGTACACCGGTTCCGCCATCGGCCAGCACTGGATGTACGCCGGCAAGCACGTCCTGATCATCTTCGACGACCTGTCGAAGCAGGCCGACGCCTACCGCGCCGTGTCGCTGCTGCTGCGCCGCCCGCCGGGCCGCGAGGCCTACCCGGGTGACGTCTTCTACCTGCACTCCCGTCTGCTGGAGCGCTGCGCGAAGCTGTCCGACGACATGGGTGCCGGTTCGATGACCGGTCTGCCGATCGTCGAGACCAAGGCGAACGACGTGTCGGCGTTCATCCCGACCAACGTCATCTCCATCACCGACGGCCAGTGCTTCCTGGAGTCCGACCTGTTCAACGCGGGCCAGCGCCCGGCGCTGAACGTCGGTATCTCGGTCTCCCGCGTCGGTGGCTCCGCCCAGCACAAGGCGATGAAGCAGGTTTCCGGTCGTCTGCGCCTGGACCTGGCCCAGTACCGCGAGCTGGAGGCGTTCGCCGCCTTCGGTTCCGACCTGGACGCCGCGTCGAAGGCCTCGCTGGAGCGCGGCAAGCGTCTGGTCGAGCTGCTGAAGCAGGGCCAGTACCAGCCGATGCCCGTCGAGGAGCAGGTCGTCTCCGTCTGGGCCGGCACCACCGGCAAGATGGACGACGTCCCGGTCAACGACATCCGTCGCTTCGAGTCGGAGCTGCTGGAGCACCTGCGCCGCGAGCGCAAGGACCTCCTCACCTCCATCGCCGACGGCGGCAAGATGTCGGACGACACCCTGTCCTCCATCGCGGACGCCATCGCCGGCTTCAAGCAGCAGTTCGAGACCTCGGACGGCAAGCTCCTGGGCGAGGACGCGCCGGCCGTCAACGTCTCCAAGTGACGACGGAAGGGACCTGACTCATGGGAGCGCAGCTCCGGGTCTACAAGCGTCGCATCCGTGCCGTCACGGCGACCAAGAAGATCACCAAGGCGATGGAGATGATCGCCGCCTCGCGCATCGTCAAGGCGCAGCGCAAGGTGGCGGCATCGATGCCGTACGCGACCGAGCTCACCCGTGCGGTGACCGCGGTGGCAACCGGCTCGAACACCAAGCACGCCCTGACGACCGAGGTCGAGCAGCCGACCCGTGCCGCGATCCTGCTCATCACGAGCGACCGCGGTCTGGCCGGCGGCTACTCCTCGAACGCCATCAAGCAGGCGGAGCGGCTCACCGAGCGGCTGCGCGGCGAGGGCAAGGACGTCGACACGTACATCGTCGGCCGTAAGGGTCTGGCCTACTACGGCTTCCGCGAGCGCAAGGTCGCGGATTCGTGGACCGGCTTCACCGACAGCCCGGCCTACGCCGACGCCAAGCGCGTCGCCGGGCCGCTGATCGAGGCCATCCAGACGGAGACGGCCGAGGGCGGCGTCGACGAGCTGCACATCATCTACACGGAATTCGTGTCGATGATGACGCAGAACCCGGTCGACGGCCGGATGCTGCCGCTCAGCCTCGAAAAGGCTCAGGAGGAGGACGGTGCGAAGGGCGAGATCCTTCCGCTGTTCGAGTTCGAGCCGTCGGCGGAGGACGTCCTCGACGCCCTGCTGCCGCGCTACGTCGAGAGCCGTATCTACAACGCACTGCTGCAGTCGGCCGCTTCCGAGCACGCCGCCCGCCGCCGCGCGATGAAGGCGGCCACCGACAACGCCGGAGACCTCATCAAGAGCCTCTCCCGGCTTGCCAACGCGGCCCGCCAGGCCGAAATCACCCAGGAAATCAGCGAGATCGTCGGTGGCGCGAGCGCCATGGCTGACGCGACCGCGGGGAGTGACAAGTAATGACGACCACTGTTGAGACGGCCGCCGCCACGGGCCGCGTCGCCCGGGTCATCGGCCCGGTCGTCGACGTGGAGTTCCCCGTCGACGCCATGCCCGACATCTACAACGCGCTGAAGGTCCAGGTCGCCGACCCGGCCGAGGACGGCGCGCTCAAGACCCTGACCCTCGAGGTCGCGCAGCACCTGGGTGACGGCCTCGTCCGTACCATCTCGATGCAGCCGACCGACGGTCTGGTCCGCCAGGCCCCGGTGACCGACACGGGCGAGGGCATCACCGTCCCCGTCGGTGACTTCACCAAGGGCAAGGTGTTCAACACCCTGGGTGAGGTGCTCAACTACCCCGAGGCGAACGCCGAGGTCACCGAGCGCTGGCCGATCCACCGCAAGGCGCCTCGCTTCGACGAGCTCGAGTCGAAGACCGAGATGTTCGAGACCGGCGTCAAGGTCATCGACCTTCTCACCCCGTACGTCAAGGGTGGAAAGATCGGTCTGTTCGGTGGTGCCGGTGTCGGCAAGACCGTTCTGATCCAGGAAATGATCTACCGCGTCGCCAACAACCACGACGGTGTGTCGGTGTTCGCGGGCGTCGGTGAGCGTACCCGTGAGGGCAACGACCTCATCGAGGAAATGGCCGACTCGGGCGTCATCGACAAGACGGCCCTCGTCTTCGGTCAGATGGACGAGCCGCCGGGCACGCGTCTGCGCGTCGCCCTTGCCGGTCTGACCATGGCGGAGTACTTCCGCGATGTGCAGAAGCAGGACGTGCTCTTCTTCATCGACAACATCTTCCGGTACACCCAGGCGGGTTCCGAGGTGTCGACCCTGCTCGGCCGTATGCCCTCCGCGGTGGGTTACCAGCCGAACCTGGCCGACGAGATGGGTCTCCTCCAGGAGCGCATCACCTCGACCCGTGGTCACTCGATCACCTCGATGCAGGCGATCTACGTCCCCGCGGACGACCTGACCGACCCGGCGCCGGCGACCACCTTCGCCCACCTCGACGCGACGACGGTTCTTTCCCGTCCGATCTCCGAGAAGGGCATCTACCCGGCCGTGGACCCGCTGGACTCGACGTCCCGCATCCTCGACCCGCGGTACATCGCGGCGGACCACTACGCCACGGCGATGCGCGTCAAGGGGATCCTGCAGAAGTACAAGGACCTCCAGGACATCATCGCGATCCTCGGTATCGACGAGCTGGGCGAGGAGGACAAGCTCGTTGTCCACCGTGCCCGTCGTGTCGAGCGCTTCCTGTCGCAGAACACCCACGTCGCCAAGCAGTTCACCGGCGTGGACGGTTCGGACGTTCCGCTCGACGAGTCGATCACCGCGTTCAACGCCATCTGCGACGGTGACTACGACCACTTCCCCGAGCAGGCGTTCTTCCTGTGCGGTGGCATCGAGGACCTGAAGGCCAACGCCAAGGAGCTGGGCGTCTCCTAGTCGGCCGCGTTCTGCGGAACGCAGTCTTCGAAGAACGAAAAGGAGAGGGGCGGGGTACGTCCCGTCCCTCTCCCCACGCCCATTAGAATTTGACCCAACACCCGGCTGACCCGCCGGGTGGTGACCCGAGGAGCCACCTTGGCTGCTGAGCTGCACGTCGAGCTGGTCGCGGCGGACCGCAATGTCTGGTCCGGCGAGGCCACCCTTGTTGTCGCCCGCACCACGTCCGGCGACATCGGCGTCATGCCCGGTCACCAGCCGCTTCTCGGTGTGCTGGAATCGGGCCCGGTGACCATCCGTACCAGCGAGGGCAACACCGTTGTCGCCGCGGTGCACGGCGGATTCATCTCGTTCGCGGACAACAAGCTGTCCCTGCTGGCCGAGATCGCCGAGCTCGCGGACGAGATCGACGTCCAGCGGGCGGAGCGGGCACTGGAGCGCGCGAAGTCGGAGGCCGACGCGGCCGCCGAACGTCGCGCCGATGTCCGGCTGCGCGCGGTGACGGGGCACTGAGTCCCGTACCGAAGAGTTTGTGACCTCAGCCGCGGTCCGTGCTGGAATTTTCCAGACCGGGTCGCGGCTGAGGCGATGCGGATCCGTTTTGTGTCGTGCGGGATTTCGATGAGCGAGGAGGTCGGTGAAGATGCTCCTCGCTCTGCTTGTGAGCGGCCTGGTCGTAGCCCTGGTGGTGATCGGGCTGTTTGTCTTCGGCCTGCGCCGCAGACTCATCCAGCGTTCCGGCGGCACCTTCGACTGCAGCCTGCGCTGGGGCATGGCCGAGGAGCCCGATGTCTCCGGCAAGGGCTGGGTCTACGGGGTCGCCCGCTACAGCGGTGACCGGATCGAGTGGTTCCGGGTGTTCTCGTACTCCCCGCGCCCGCGCCGGCTGTTGGAGCGTTCCTCGATCGAGGTGCTCGCCCGCCGGGCGCCCGAGGGCGAGGAGGAGCTGGCGCTGCTGTCCGACGCGATCGTGCTCGGCTGCTCCCACCGCGGGACGCGCCTGGAGCTGGCGATGAGCGAGGACGCGCTGACCGGGTTCCTGGCCTGGCTGGAGGCGGCGCCTCCCGGCCAGCGGGTGAACGTCGCGTAGGACGGGCGTAGGACGCACGGAAGAAGCCGGGGGGACGGGGGCGGACCCGTCCCCCCGGCTTCGTCGTGTTCCGGGGGCCTTGGTTACTGCAGGCCGGTGTGGATGGCGCTCGCGAGCTCGCCGTTCGCGGTGTCGCCGCTGAACTCCCAGAAGAAGGCGCCCTTGAGGCCCTGCTGCTTGGCCCAGGTCATCTTCCCGGCGATGGTGGCGGGGGTGTCGTAGCTCCACCAGTTGCTTCCGCACTTGGCGTAGGCGGTGCCGGCGACGGTGCCGGTGGTGGGGCAGCTGCTCTTGAGGACCTTGTAGTCCTCGATGCCCTGTTCGTAGGTGCCGGGCGCGGGACCGGTGGCGGTGCCGCCGGGGGCGTCCTGGGTGACCCCGGTCCAGCCGCGGCCGTAGAAGCCGATGCCGAGGTTGAGCTTGGAGCCGGGGATGCCCTTGCCCTTGAGCTTGGTGATGGCGGCCTCGGAGTTGAAGCCGGCGATCGGGATGCCGGCGTAGGAGGTCAGCGGGGAGTGCGGGGCGGTCGGGCCCTTGGCGTCCCAGGCTCCGAAGAAGTCGTACGTCATGACGTTGTAGAAGTCGACGTACGGGGCGGCGCCGCCGTAGTCGGCGAGGTCGAGCTTGCCGCCGTTGGAGCCGTCGGCGGAGATCGCGGCGGTGACCAGGTTGGACCCGCCGAACTTGGTGCGCAGGGCCGACATCAGGTTCTTGAAGGAGGCGGCGCCGCTGGTGTCGCAGGACAGCCCGCAGGCGTTGGGGTACTCCCAGTCGATGTCGATCCCGTCGAAGACGTCCGCCCAGCGGGGGTCCTCGACCAGGTCGTAGCAGGACTGGGCGAAGGCGGCCGGGTTCTGGGCGGCCTGGCCGAAGCCGCCGGACCAGGTCCAGCCGCCGAAGGAGTAGATGACCTTGATGTTCGGGTACTTGGCCTTCAGCTTGCGCAGCTGGTTGAAGTTGCCGCGCAGGGGCTGGTCCCAGGTGTCGGCGACGCCGTCGACGCTCTGGTCTGCGGTGTAGGCCTTGTCGTAGTCGGCGTAGGAGTCACCGATGGTGCACTTGCCGTTCTGGACGTTGCCGAAGGCGTAGTTGATGTGGGTGATCTTGGCCGCCGTGCCGGAGGTGACCAGGTTCTTCACGTGGTAGTTGCGCTGGTAGACGCCCCAGTCGGTGAAGTAGCCGAGCTTGACCCTGGCGCCGGGGTCGCCCGGGTTGCCGGGGTCGGTGCCGCCGCCACCCGGGGTGGTGACGGAGAGGGTGCCGGAGGAGGGGCCGGTCTGGTCGGCGGTGTCACGGGCGGTGACCGCGTAGCCGTACGTGGTGCCCTTGGTCAGGCCGCTGTCGTTGAAGGTGGTCCCGGTGACGGTGGCGATCCTGGCGCCGCCCCGGTAGACGTCGTAGTTCTTGATGCCCTTGTCGTCGGTGGCCGCCGGCCAGGACAGGGTCAGCGCGGTCTCGGTGACGCCCGTGGCGGTGGGGGTGCCGGGGGCCGAGGGCGGGGTGTCGGTGGGGGTGGTGCCGCCCTCGCAGGAGCCGCCGTTGACCTTGCAGCCGGAGGGGGCGCCGGGGCCCGCCCCGTTGAAGCCGAAGCTGGCGGTGGCGCCGGGGGCGAGGGTGCCGTTCCAGCCGAGGTTCTTGGCCGTCCAGTGGGTGCCGGAGCCGGTGACGGTGGCGTCCCAGGCGGAGGTGACCGAGGTGCCGGAGGGGTAGTCCCACTCGACGGTCCAGCTGCTGAGCGTGGTGGTGCCGGTGTTCTTCACCGTCCACTTGCCCTCGAAGCCGGAGCCCCAGTCGGAGACCTTGGTGAAGGTGGCGGTCGCCGAGGCGGCGGCCTGCGCGGGGCCGGCCAGGCCGACGAGGCCGGCGACGGGCAGGGCGAGGGCGGCCGCCGTGGCGGCCAGCCTCCGGAACAGGCGGATGCGTCGTGGGGGTGCTGTGCTCAAGGGTGCTCCTCCGTAGGTCCGTAGCAGTCGCGGGGCCGACTGCTGCATGGGGGTGGGACCTGCGCCGCCCGTGAGCACGCGGTGTCGTGGGCCGGGGCCTTTGACATGGCACGCTCACCACAGTGTTGCGGTGAGAGTAGAAAGGTCTGGACCAAGCGTCAAGAGGTCCAGACCTCGGTTCAGGCGTCGGGCTGGAACCCCAACTCCCTTGCCAATACGGCTGCTTGGACCCGACTGCGCAGGCCTAGTTTGCTCAGGAGGCGGCTGACGTGTGTCTTCGCCGTCGCCTCCGCCATGGTCAGCCGGACGGCGATCTCCGCGTTCGACAGACCCGCACCCAGTGCACCGAGCACCTCCCGCTCGCGCCGCGTCAGCGACTCCACCGCCGCCGCCGTCTCCGGGCGCACGGCGTCGGGGACCGGCTGCGGCGTCGCGAACTCGGCGATCAGGCGGCGGGTCACCGCCGGGGCGATCAGCCCCTCGCCGCGCGCCACCGTCCGCACCGCCGTGATCAGCTCCGCCGCGTCCGTGTCCTTCAGCAGGAAGCCGCAGGCCCCCGCGCGCAGCGCCCCGAAGACGTACTCGTCCAGGTCGAAGGTGGTCAGGACGAGGACGTCTGCCAGCCCCTCCGCGACCACCCGGCGGGTGGCCGAAACCCCGTCCAGACGCGGCATCTGCACGTCCATGAGGACGAGGTCCGGCCGCAGCTCGCGGGCCAGGCGCACCGCCTCCTCGCCGTCGGCCGCCTCGCCCACCACCTCGACGTCCCCGGCGCTGCGCAGGATCAGCACGAGGCCGGCCCGTACCGCGCTCTGGTCCTCGGCCACCACGACCCTGATGCTCACTCCCGTACCGCCTTCTCCTCGGCGGGCAGGACGGCCCGCACCCGCCAGACGGGACCCGCCGGGCCCGCCGTGAACGTGCCGCCGAGCAGTTCCGTCCGCTCGCGCATGCCGATCAGCCCCGCCCCGGAGCCGGGGGCGCGGGGGCCGGACCGCTCTCCGTAGGGGGAGTCCACGCCCACCGTCAGCAGCATCCCGTCGTCCTCGTGGGCCACCCTGACCGCGACCGTGCCGGGTGCCGCGTGCTTGAGGGCGTTGGTCAGCGACTCCTGCACGATCCGGTACGCCGCCAGCTCCACCGGGGCCGGCGGCGCCGGACCGTCCGCCCGGACGTCGTCCAGCACGAAGTCCAGCCCGCTCGCCGCCCCGTTGGCGCGGGCCTGCCCGACCAGTGCGTCCAGTCCGTCCAGCGAGGGCACGGCCACCGCCTCCTGCCCGGCGCCCGCATCGCGCAGCAGACCGATCAAGCGGCGCATTTCGGCCAGTCCTTGGACGCTGTTCTCACGGATCACCCCGAGGGCCTCCCGGCTGGTGGCGGGGGAGTCGATGGACAGTGCGGCGGTGGAGTGGATGGCGATCGCCGAGAGGTGGTTGGCCACCATGTCGTGCAGCTCCCGGGCCATCCGGGCCCGCTCGCCCGCCACCGCCTGCGTACGGTCCATCTCGGCCAGCAGCGCCGTCTGCCCGGCGCGCAGCCTGGCGGCCTCGGCGGCCTCCCGCTGGTTGCGCAGGGTGGCGCCCGTCAGCGCGGGGGCGAAGCCGATGATGCCGACGACGATGCCGATCAGCAGGGCCTGCGGGGTGCGCAGCCAGGCGAGGGCGGCGACGGTGGCGACGACGGTGATCAGGCCGGTGCCGACCGGCAGCCGGCGGGCCATGGCGGGCTTGCCGTAGACGACGGCCGCGTACATCAGGTCGGTGAAGATCACGACGGTGGCCAGGCTGCCCACGGTGAACTGGTCCGCGATCACCCCGAGGGTGCCGACGGTCAGGGTGAGGTCCGGCCGCGTGCGGCGCACCAGTTCCAGGGAGCCGAGCACCAGCAGCGGGACCAGGGCCGCCCAGTCGGGCAGGAAGTGCCGGTAACCGGTGCTGTGGACCCCGAGCGACCACAGCAGCAGGCCGGTGAGCACGCTGGCGACCGCGAGCAGGACGTCGTCGCGGTGCGGGGGAGGGATCTTGGGGAGCACGGTCCCATCCAACAGGGCGGGCGGGGCCGGTGCCTCGCCGCGGGGGCGGAGGAGCCGCTACATCGAAGGATGCAGTGGGCTTTCGTCACGGGGGACGAGGTGGCGGCGCCCGTCGGCCGGGACGCTGGAGGGGAACCGTGATCCCACCCCACCCCATCCCACCCCACCGGAACGGAGCGTGCGCCGTGCTCGTCGCCCTGATCATCGCCTGCGAGGTCGGCTTCTGGGTGCTGCTCGCCGCCGGACTGGCGCTGCGCTACCTCGCCGGGATGCCCCGGCTGGGGGCCGCCGTCCTGCTGTGCGAGCCGTTGCTGGAGCTGACCCTGCTGGCCGCCTCCGTCGTCGACCTCGCCAACGGCGGCGAGCCGGGCTGGAGGCACGGCCTGGCCGCCCTCTACCTCGGCTACACCGTCGGCTACGGGCGCTACACCCTGAAGTGGCTCGACCGGCACGCCGCCCACCGCCTCGCCGGTGGCCCGAAACCGCCGGGCGCGACGTACGGCCGGGAGCGCGCGGTCCACGAGTGGAAGCTGTGGGCGCGGACCCTGGCGGGCGCCGCCGTCGCGCTCGCCCTGCTCCAGGCGGGCGTCTGGTACGTCGGCGACGCCGCCGACACCGGTGCCCTGCGGGCCTGGCAGCTCGTGGCCCTGCGGGTCCTGGGCATCCAGGCGCTGATCGCCGCGACCTACTCGATCTGGCCGCGCAAGGCCCCGGCGGGCGCGGACCCGGCCGCCGGTGAGGCGGGGGCCCTGGCCGGAAAGGACCGCTAGGCCCCGTCGCCTAGCGTTCGCCGCCGGGCACCCACAGCACGTCGCCGATCTCCTTGTTGGCCGTACGGGCCAGGATGAACAGGAGGTCGGAGAGGCGGTTGAGGTAGGTGGCCGTCAGCGGGTTCATCACCTCGCCGTGCTCCTCCAGCGCCGCCCACGTCGAGCGCTCGGCGCGCCGGACCACCGTGCAGGCCTGGTGCAGCAGGGCCGCGCCGGGGGTGCCGCCGGGCAGGATGAAGCTGCGCAGCTTCTCCAGTTCCTCGTTGAAGGCGTCGCAGTCGGCCTCCAGCTTGTCGACGTAGAACTGCTCCACGCGCAGCGGCGGGTACTGGGGGTCCTCGACCACCGGCGTGCACAGGTCGGCGCCGACGTCGAAGAGGTCGTTCTGGATCCGGACGAGCACCTTGACGACCGGGTCCGGCAGGGAACCCAGCGCGATGGCGGTGCCGATCGCGGCGTTGGCCTCGTTGGTGTCGGCGTACGCGGAGATGCGCAGGTCGGTCTTGCGCGTACGGCTCATGTCGCCGAGGGCGGTCGTGCCCTGGTCGCCGGTACGGGTGTAGATACGCGTCAGGTTCACCATGCGGCCAGCGTAGTGCGGGGCCGCCGGGGACCCGAACGGCAGCCGCCCGCCGGCGGCGTCGGGTGAACTGGGGGGCGGCGCACGGGTGCTGAGCCGTACCGGTGTGATGTCCGTCATCTGAGACGTGACGCGTGTTACTTCACGGTCACACCGTCCCTCCCGGGCGCTAGTCTCCGCCGGAGAGGCCATGAGACTGGCCCGCATGGGAAACGAGGGGTGTGCAGTGGCTGGGAAGCTCGCCGTCATCGGTGCCGGACTGATGGGTTCCGGGATCGCTCAGGTCTCCGCTCAGGCGGGTTGGGACGTCGTCCTGCGGGACGTCACCGACGCCGCGCTGACCCGTGGTACCGACGGGATCAAGGCCTCGTACGACCGGTTCGTCGCCAAGGGCAAGATGACGGCCGAGGACGCCGAGGCGGCCCTCGCCCGCATCACGACGACCACCGACTTCGACGCGGTCGCCGACGTGGACATCGTCGTCGAGGCCGTCTTCGAGAAGATCGAGGTCAAGCACGAGATCTTCCGGACCCTGGACGAGCTGGTCCGCGAGGACACGGTCCTCGCCTCCAACACCTCCGCCATCCCGATCACCAAGATCGCGGCCGTGACGAAGCGTCCGGAGCGGGTCGTCGGCGCGCACTTCTTCTCGCCCGTGCCGATGATGCAGCTCTGCGAGCTGGTGCGCGGCTACAAGACGAGCGACGAAACCCTCGCCACCACCCGCGCGTTCGCCGAGTCCGTCGGCAAGACCTGCATCGTCGTCAACCGCGACGTCGCCGGATTCGTGACGACCCGTCTGATCTCCGCGCTCGTCGTCGAGGCCGCGAAGCTCTACGAATCGGGCGTCGCCTCCGCCGAGGACATCGACATCGCCTGCAAGCTGGGCTTCGGCCACGCGATGGGGCCGCTGGCCACCGCCGACCTCACCGGCGTCGACATCCTGCTGCACGCCACCGGCAACATCTACACCGAGTCGCAGGACGAGAAGTTCGCGCCGCCGGAGCTGATGCGCCGCATGGTCGACGCGGGTGACATCGGCCGCAAGAGCGGACAGGGCTTCTACAAGCACTGAGAACTACCGTTCGAACCTCCGCACCCTACGGGGTGAATTAGGTATCGGTTCGCTCACGGTCGGCAACTTCCCCGCCCGCGGGGCAGTCAGTTGCAGTGAGAGTTGCCGACCACGGACCAGTCGGACCAGACGCACGCAGTACAGCCGGGGAGCACACATGCACATCAGGGGCGACCACGCCGAACTCGCTGTCGGGGGTCGCCTCGACGTGCGCAGCGCGGCGGACGCCCGTACGGCCCTGCACACCGCCCTGGACCACGGCCACGGCGACCTGGTGCTCGACCTGACCGGACTGGACTCCTGGGACGCGACCGGACTCGGCGTGATCATGGGAGCCCACCGGCGGGCCGGGCGCAGCGGCCGGCGCCTCGTCCTGCGCGGGGTGCCGGACCGGATGCAGCGCCTCCTGGTGGCGACCCGGCTGCACCGGATCCTGGCGATCGAGGGCGGGCTGGAAGCGGAATCCCTGCCCCGGGTCTGAGCGGCCGTCCGCCCTTCCACTTCCCTCCGCCGCGCCCCGGACACAACCGGAGGAAACGTAACGGTCCGGTGGTGAAGACACCCCTGCGGTTCCCGCGCGCCCGCCCACGGTCTAGGGTTCGGGCGGAAACCGGACGAGTAGCGACAGCGGCGCGAGCGAAGGCCGGGCGTAATGACGACGGCGGCGACGGCGGCGCGCGCGACGCGATCGGGGGACTTGGTCATGGACCGTACGGACCGTACACAGGGGCAGCCCGAGCCGGGCGGACCGGCCGCGCACCAGCCCGCGATCGGACCGGCCGGGTCGCCCCCGGCGCCCCTGGCACCCGCCCGGATCGTGACCCTGACCGCGGGGGACTTCACCCTCACCGTCAACCCCGTCGACGGCAGCGAGATCGAGCCCCTGCGCCCCACCGCGGCCCCCGCCGCCGGCCGGGGCCCCGCCAAGCGCGACGCGGCCTCCCGCGCCGCCCGGGACACGGCCGCCCGGCCCCCGGCGCTCCCGGGACCGCCCGTCCCCGCCGTCCCCCTCCTGGGCCGTGACGGGGAACGGGAACGGATCGTCCGGCTGCTGGGGCGCGGACGCTCCGTCCGGCTGACCGGGCCCGCCGGATCCGGCCGCTCCGCCCTCCTCGACGTGGTCGCCCGGGACTGCGCCGGCCTCGCCCCCGACGGCGTCGTCCGGCTGAGCGGGTACGGCCTCCAGCAGCCCGCCGAGCTGCTGTACGCCCTCTACGCCGCCGTGTACGAGGCCCCCGACCGGCGCCCCGACCGTACGGAACTCCTCGCGCGGGCCGGTGAGATCGGTGCCGTCGTCCTCCTCGACGACCTGGAGCTGGGCGGCGCCGCCCTCGACGAACTGCTGCGCGCCACGCCCGAATGCGCCTACCTTCTCGCCGCCGCCCCCGACACCAAGTCCCCCTCCGACGACGCGCACCTGGAGGAGGTCTTCCTCGGCGGCCTCGGCCGGGCCGACTGCGTGACCCTGCTGGAGACGGGCACCGGCAGGCCGCTGACCGACGAGGAGACCGCCTGGGCGGGCGACCTGCGCTTCGCCTCCGAAGGGCTGCCGCTGCGCTTCGTCCAGGCCGCCGCCCTGCTGCGGCAGCGCGACGAGATCAACCGGACGTCCGCCCGGGACGAGGACGAGGAGCCGGGCGTCTTCGAGGAACGCCCCCGCGACCCCGCCCACGTGCCGCTGCCCACCCTCGCGGAGGGCGCGGCCCCCGCCGAACTGCTGGCCTCCCGGGTCAGCGAGTCGGCACGGGCCGCCCTGCGGATCGCCTGCGCGCTGGGCGGCGAACTCCCGCACCACGCGCACCTGCCCGCGCTGGTCGGTGACACGCACGCCGACTCCGCCGTCGCCGAACTGCTGGGCTGCGGGCTGATCACCCCCGTCGGGCCGCGCCACCGCCTCGCCGAGGGGGTCGCCCGGCAGCTGGAGGAGGCCGGGTACGGGGACACCGCCGCCGAGGAGGCCCGTACCGCCGCGCGGCACTACGCCTGGTGGACCGGGCACGCCTCGGTGACCCCGGAGCGGGTGGCGGCCGAGGCCGACGCGGTGCTGGCCGCGCTGGCCGGGGCCGATGTGGTGGCGGCCGTACTCCTGGCCCGCACGGCGGCGCCGGCCTTCGCCGCCTCCCTGCACTGGGAGGCGTGGGAGCGGGTGCTGCGGGCGGGTGCGGAGGCCGCGAGGAAGGCGGGGGAGGTCGCCGAGCAGGCCTACTTCCACCACGAACTGGGCGTGCTCGCGCTGTGCGAGGGACGCCTGGACCGGGCCCGTGCGGAGCTGGAGGCCTCCATCGGGCTGCGCGGCGCGCTCGCGGACAAGCGGGGGACGGTCGCGGGCCGGCGGGCCCTGGCGCTGGTCACCGACCGGGAGGCGCTGGGGGTGGAGGTGTCGCCGCCGCTGCGGCTGGAGCCGCCGGTGAACCTCCCGGGAGCCGCTCCGGGGGCCTTCCCCGGGGCCGCGATACCGGCCCGGACGCAGGCTCCGGCCCTGGGTCCGGCGCCGACGGCCGTGACGGCGCCGACGGCGGTAACGGCGCCGACGGCGGTAACGGCCGTGACGGCGCCGACGGCGGTAACGGCTGTAACGGCCCCGACCGCTGTGACGTCGCCCGTCCCGATGGTCAAGCCCGACGCCGCCGCGGCCGCCGGGCCCGTGGCCCCCGAGGGCTCCGAGGCCGTCACCCGGATCACCCCGGTGATCGGGCGCCCGTCGTCGCCGACGACCACGCCGACGACCCTGTCGCAGGTGTTCGAGGACGCCTTCCCGAAGCTTCCGCAGCCCGCGCCGCCGACCGGCCCCGGCCGTCCGGAGCCCGAACCGGCGGGGCGGCGCAAGACGGTGCTGCTCGCCGCCGCCGGCGCGCTCACGGTGGTCGCGCTCGGCACCGTGGTCGGCCTGGCGCTGGCCTCCGGGGACCCGGATCAGCCGCAGGCCCCCGCCGTGTCCTCGACCCCGGACACCCCGCCGGTGGTCCCGCCGCAGGTTCCGGGTGGCGGAGGGAACGATCCCGCACCGGAGCCGGGCGTCTCCTCGTCCCCGCCGCAGTCGGCGCCCTCCGTGCCCGAGCCGGGCACGGGGGAGTCCGGGAAGCCGACCCCGCCCGCCCGTACGACCGGTCCGCAGCAGCCCCCGCAGACCACCCCGCCCGCGACGAAGCCGGCCCCGCCGACGAAGCCCCCGGCCTCCTCCGAGGCGCCGGTCACGCCGACCCCGACGAAGCCGACCGATCCCCCGACGCCCACCGCGCCCGTCACGCCCCCGGCCACCTCGACGGCGGCCCAGTCACCGACCACGCCCCTGTCCCCGTCCGCGGCGGCGACGGCCTGACACGACGACGGCCCCCCGAGCACGCGCTCGGGGGGCCGTCGCCCATGTCGCGAGGACCGGCTCGCAAGGACCGGCTCAGAAGAGGCGGAGCTTGTCGTCCTCGATGCCGCGCAGGGCGTTGTAGTCGAGGACCACGCAGTCCATGCCGCGGTCGTTGGCGAGCACCCGCGCCTGCGGCTTGATCTCCTGGGCCGCGAAGATCCCCCGGACCGGTGCCAGGTGCGGGTCGCGGTTGAGGAGCTCCAGGTACCGGGTGAGCTGCTCGACGCCGTCGATCTCCCCACGGCGCTTGATCTCCACCGCCACCGTCGCACCCGACGCGTCCCGGCACAGGATGTCCACGGGGCCGATCGCCGTCATGTACTCGCGCCGGATCAGGGTGTAGCCGTCGCCCAGGGTGTCGATGCGGTCGGCGAGCAGTTCCTGGAGGTGCGCCTCGACGCCGTCCTTGATGAGCCCGGGGTCGGTGCCCAGCTCGTGGGAGGAGTCGTGGAGGACCTCTTCCATGGTGATGATGAGCTTCTCGCCCGCCTTGTTGACGACGGTCCAGACGCCCGCGTCGTCTCCCGTCCCCTCCTTGAGGGTGCACGGGGGCGACATCCAGTTGAGCGGTTTGTACGCTCGGTCGTCCGCGTGGATCGAGACACTGCCGTCGGCCTTCACGAGGATCAGACGGGGTGCCGAGGGCAGATGGGCGGTGAGCCGGCCCGCGTAGTCGACGGAGCAGCGGGCAATGACGAGACGCATGGTCGGCAACGCTACTCGACGAGAAGGCCTCCACGCGATTCGCCCCTGAAAGCCCCGTTCGCCGATGGCGCGTTGTATGCGCATTCTCCTGGTGCGGCACCCGGTGGGCGCCTACCGTGGTGAGCGGGAGGTTGCCGAGCGTGCACGCTGCGTCGCGGCCTCCCTCCCTGCCCGTAAGACTCCGGCAACCCAATCGTCCGGGGTCACGAGAGGAGAACCCATGTCGCTCGACGTCTCACCGGCCCTACTCGAACAGGCCGAGCGAGGCGAGGTCGACGAAGCCGCATTCGTCGACTGCGTCCGGACCTCCCTGCCCTACGCATGGGAGATGATCAGCTCGTTGACGGCCCAGCTGGAGGTTGAGGGCGGAGAGTTCGCCGACAACCAGACGCCGCCGCCGGACGAGCAGGCCCGTGGGCAGCTGCTGCGCGCGCTCGCGAGTGACGCGATACGCGGTGCGCTGCAGCGGCACTTCGGGGTGCGCCTGGCATTCCAGAACTGCCACCGGGTAGCGGTGTTCCCGCTCGATCCCTCGGTGGACGACCGGCTGGCCAAGTTCACGTCGATCCGCGGCCAGCTGCTCAACCAGTCGCCGGAACTGCGCGACTGCTAGCGGGACCGTACTCCGCTGCCGCTCCGTGTCGCGAAAGGTGCGACTGACACCGGAGCGGCAGCCCAGGCCCCTCCCCGGCCCCGGGCCCGCCGCGTCCCGCCCGCGTCACACCAGCAGCGGCAGGACCTCCGTGCCGAGCCGCCGCACGTTCTCCTCCGTCGCCGCGAGGTCTCCGGAGCCCTCGGTCAGCAGGGCGAAGCGCGTGATCCCGGTGCGTTCGGCCGTCGCCGCCAGCCGGTCCGCCGCCAGGGCGGGACTGCCGACCGGATGCAGGTCACACAGGAGTTCCGTGTAGGCGACGGGGTCGCGCATCGCGCGCTGCCGGCCGTCCACCGTCACATGGGCGTCCAGACCCTGACGGAACCAGCCCGGCATCGCCTTGAGCAGGGCTTCCCGGGCGTCCGCCGTGCGGTCCGCCAGCTGGCACACCCCGGCCGACACGTGCCCGGCCGCCCGTACGGTCTCGGGGGAGTGGCCGGCCTCCAGCGCGGTCCGCCCCCACAGCGCGACCATCTCCGCCTTCTCCTCGTCCCCGCTGTGCATGCCCAGCAGCATCGGCAGCCCCCGCTCGGCGGCGAGGCGCACGGACGTCGGAGAGGTGCAGGCGACGATCACTTCCGGCCCGGTCCCGTCCCCGTCCAGGGCCTGCGCCGGGCACGGTACGACGGCCACCTCGCGGAAGCGGTGCCGGTCGCCGGCCGCGCCCACCCGGGGCTCGGTCAGCCAGCGCCGCAGCAGGTCGAGGTCCTCGGGGAAACCCGTCTCGTAGGCCTCCAGGCCGCCCCCGAACACCTCCAGGTCCACCCACGGACCGCCCCGCCCCACCCCCAGGGTGAACCGGCCGCCCGAGGTGACGTGGAGCAGGGCCGCCTGCTCCCCGAGGGCCACCGGGTGCGTGCTGGGCAGTACGCTCACCGCCGTGCCGACCCGCAGCCGCCGGGTCCGCCCCAGCAGCAGGGCCGCCAGGGTCACCGCCGACGGGCAGACCCCGTACGGCACGAAGTGGTGCTCGGCGAGCCAGACCGAGTCCAGTCCGGACTCCTCGCCCACCTCGGCGGTCCGCACCGCCCGGTGCAGTGCCTCGCCCTGTCCCTGGCCCGGGAACTGGGCCGCCAGTACAAACGCTCCTACGCGCATCGCCTTAGCCTCCTCGCGGCTGACGCGGCCTCCCCCAGGTGGACCGACTCGTTGATGACATCAACATCTGATGGCAACAACGTCTGACACGTGCCAAAGGCACGGCCTGACGGCAAAGTTATTGAGATTGTCGGGCCGGTCCCCTCGTGGCGGTCGGCCTTCATCCGCCACCCTGCGGGTACCCGGGCTCGCTGCGCGTAGTCTGGAAGAAAGTCACTGTCGGCCGCCCCTTCGTGAGGTATACGTGTCACCGCGCCACAACCGCCCCAGGGGCGGCGAGACTCCGGACGAACGACCCGCCACCGGCCTCGACCGGTACGGCTTGGAGCGGACCGAGGAGTACCAGGGCGAGGAGTGGAAGGTCCGGCACGTGGCGGGGGCGAGCGCGGCGGGCAAGCGCTACCGCTGCCCCGGCTGCGACCAGGAGATCCCCTCGGGCACCCCGCACCTGGTGGCCTGGCCCGAGTACGGCGGCGTGGACGACCGGCGGCACTGGCACAAGGCCTGCTGGAACGCGAAGGACCGCCGCACCTCGAAGGTGCAGCGGTCCCGCAACGCGCCGAAGTACTGACCGGCCGGGGGCTCAGACGTCGCGGCGGCGCACCACCACGTACGAGGCCGCCACGGCGAGCGCGGTGACCAGGACCAGCAGCCCCAGCTGGGCCGGCGCGCTGGGGGTCGGGCTGCCGTTCATGCCGCTGTTGGGCATCCCGAAGAGCTGGATCAGCCCCACCGGCGCGTTGTAGCTGACCACGGTCAGGCCGATGCCCTTGGTGGCGGGCCACATCGTCAGGATCCCCCCGAGGACCGGGGGCATGGTGACCAGGCCGAGCATGACGGCGATCGCGCCGGCCGAGTGCCGGACGAGGGAGCCGACGGCGAGCGCGAGGACGCCCAGCAGGGTCACGTAGAGGCAGCCGCCCAGAGCGCCCAGCCACTCGCCGCCACCGTGGTGGCCGGCGGCGGGGCCGCTGTGCAGGAGGGCGGCGGCGATGCCCACGAACCCCACCGAGCCCAGGGTGACGCCGAAGGCGACCGTGCCGAAGACGAGGTACTTGGCGGTGAGCACCCGCAGCCGGTCCGGGGCGGCGGTGAAGGTGGTCCGGATCAGGCCGGTGCCGTACTCGGAGGAGACGGTCAGCACCCCGAGCACGATCACCGCGAGCTGGCCGACCATCATGCCGAAGAGGGCGGGTGCGACGAAGGGGATCGAGGTGTAATCGCCGGAAGAGGTCTGGAGCACGGCGAGCAGGCCGATGCCGACGACCAGGACCACGAGCGAGCCGAGGGTCCACACGGTGGAGCGCACGGAGGTCAGCTTGGTCCACTCCGAGGCCAGGGCGTGCCCGAGGTGGGGCCGTGGGGTGGGCAGCGGCGAGCTGTAGCCGTCGGCCCGCCCCGCGCTCGCGGGCGGGGTCGCGTCGGCGGTGGCGGTCATCGGGGTTCCTCGGGGCTGTTCTGGGCGGCGGGGGCGAGATCGGCGGCGCTGCCGGGCATCAGGAAGGGCCGGGTGCCGGCTCCGGGGGGCGGGGGAGCGAAGAAGCTCGCCGCGGTCTCGGCGGGGACCACGGGGGCCCGCGCCTCCTCCTCCCAGTCCGGGACGGTCAGCGGCTCGGGCTCCCACAGCTCCGCGCGCGGGTCGTCGGTGGAGGTGTACTCGACGGAGGGCTGGGTCATCCGCATGTAGGCCTCCTCCAGCGAGGCCCGGTGCGGGGACAGCTCCCACAGCCGTACGCCGGTCTCGTGCGCGAGGTCGCTGATGCGGGGCAGCTCCAGCCCGGTCACCCGCAGGGCGCCGTCGGGCTCCTGGAGCACCCGGCCGCCCGCCTTCGTCAGCGCGGTCCCCAGGATGACGCGGCCGTCGGGGCCGTTGCCCGCCGCGCGGACCCGGGCGAATCCGGCCGAGTTGTGCGTGATGAAGTCCTGGGTGCTCATGTCGGACAACAGCCGCCCCCGGCCGATCACGATCAGGTGGTCGGCGGTCAGGGCCATCTCGCTCATCAGGTGTGAGGAGACGAACACCGTGCGGCCCTCGGAGGCGAGGCGGCGCATCAGGTTGCGGACCCAGAGGATGCCCTCGGGGTCGAGGCCGTTGACCGGCTCGTCGAAGAGCAGGACCTGCGGGTCGCCGAGGAGGGCGGTGGCGATGCCGAGCCGCTGCCCCATGCCGAGGGAGAAGCCCTTCGTGCGCTGGCGGGCCGCGTCCTGGAGCCCGACCACCCCGAGGACCTCGTCGACCCGCTTCTCGGGGATCCCGGAGAGCTGGGCGACGGACAGCAGGTGCGCGCGGGCCCGGCGGCCGCCGTGCGCGGCCTTGGCGTCGAGCAGGGCCCCGACGTGCCGCTGGGCGTTCGGCAGCTCCCGGAAGGGGAGGCCGTTGATCGTGACGTGCCCGGCGGTGGGCCGGTCCAGGCCGAGGATCATGCGCATGGTGGTGGATTTCCCGGAGCCGTTGGGCCCGAGGAATCCGGTGACGTGACCCGGCTTGACCTGGAAGGAAAGCCCGTCGACGGCGGTCTTGGCGCCGAAGCGCTTGGTCAGGCCGACTGCCTCGATCATCGTGCTGCCCCTTGCCAGGCCGGGACGGCTCTCGCCCACGTACGCCTTAAGAGGATATCGAGTCCTCTCCGGTTCCCTCCCGGAGCGGATCCCTGAGGTCTCCCTGAGATCCGGCTCCGGGATGTCCCGTAGTACGGGAGGCGTCCGTCACAGGGAGGACGCCGGGCCACACCCGTCCCTCACGCGTCGCGCTTCTTGAGCACCAGGTACCCGCCGAGTACGGCCGCCAGCACCCACAGGAGCATGATCCCGAGGCCGCCCCAGGGGCCGTAGGGCGTCTCGGTGCTGCCCATGGCGTCCGGCACGATCTGCATGATCTTGGACCCCGCCTTGTCGGGCAGGTACTGGCCGTACTTACGGGTCGACTCGAAGCCGCTGAGGATGTTCGAGACGATCAGGAAGAACGGGATCAGGATGCTGATCGAGGCGACCGAGCTGCGCAGCATGGTGGCCACGCCCATGGAGAACAGGGCCAGGAGCGCCATGTACACGCCGGCGCCGATCACCGCGCGCAGGACGCCGTCCCCGCCGAGGCCGGTGCCGTGGTCCCCCAGGACGGCCTGCCCGAGGAAGAACGACACGAAGCTGGTCAGCAGGCCGACCACGAGCGCCAGCGCCGTGGCGACGGTGAGCTTGCCGAGCAGGAAGCCGGCGCGCGAGGGAACGGCGGCCAGCGAAGTGCGGATCATGCCCGTGCTGTACTCGGTGCTGACCACCAGCACCCCGAAGATGATCATCGACAGCTGGCCGAACGACATCCCGCTGAAGCTCAGCAGTACGGGGTCGAAGGTGGCCCGCTCGACCGGCTTCATGCTGTCGAAGCTCGAGCTGACCGCGGCGCAGAAGGCGGCGCTGAAGCCGACGGTGGCGATGAAGGCGATGGCGAGGGTCCAGCTCGTGGAGGCGACGGTGCGGATCTTGGTCCACTCGGACCTGGCGACGGCGGAGAAGGCCATGGTCACTTGCCGCCTTCGCGCGTCGCTTCGTAGCCGGCGCCCCAGGCGGGCGCGGCGGCGGGGGCGCCGGCGGGCGCGACGGCCCCCGGCGCGTGGGCGTGGTACTCGACGGAGTCCGCCGTCATCCGCATGAACGCTTCCTCCAGTGAAGCCCGTTGCGGGCTGAGTTCGTGCAGCACGATGTGGTGCTGGGCGGCCAGCTCGCCGAGCCGCTCGGCCGTGACGCCGTCGATCTCCAGCGTCCCGGTGGCGGGCACGCTGACGGCGTCGATCCCGGCCTCGTGCAGCACGTCCTTCAGCCGTTCCTGCTGCGGGGAGCGCAGGCGCACGTAACTGCGGGAGTTCTGCTGGATGAAATCGGACATCGACAAGTCGGCAAGGAGCTTTCCTTGTCCGATCACCACCAAATGGTCCGCGGTGAGCGCCATTTCGCTCATCAGGTGGGAGGAGACGAAGATCGTCCTCCCCTCTGCGGCCAGCCCCTTCATGAGATTGCGGATCCAGAGAATTCCCTCCGGGTCCAGACCATTGACGGGCTCGTCGAACATCAGGATCTCCGGATCACCGAGCAGCGCGGAGGCGATTCCCAGCCTCTGGCCCATCCCGAGCGAAAATCCTTTCGACTTCTTCTTGGCCACCGGGGTCAGGCCGACGAGGTCCAGCACCTCGGTCACCCGGCTCCGCGGGATCCGGTTCGACTCGGCCAGGCAGAGGAGGTTGTTGTACGCGCTGCGGCCGCCGTGCATGGCCTTCGCGTCCAGCAGCGCCCCGATGTGCTTCAGCGGTTCCGGCAGTTCCCGGTAGTGCTTGCCGTCGATCCGGACCGTACCGCTGGTCGGGTTGTCGAGGTCGAGCATCATGCGCATGGTCGTGGACTTCCCCGCCCCGTTGGGGCCGAGGAAGCCGGTGACCACCCCCGGTCTGACCTGGAAGCTGAGGTTGTCCACGGCGGTCTTGGCGCCGAATCGTTTGGTTAGTCCCTCAAGCTCGATCATGCGGCCACGCTAGAACGCCGAAGGGCCGTACGCCACCTCAAAAGAGTGACGTACGGCCCAACGCCGTGCGGTCGTGTATCAGCGGCTCTGCTGGGCCGGCACGCCCCGCGTCACGGGCTCGTCGTCGACGATCGGGTTGGCCGCGGCCACGGCCGCGCCGGTCAACGTCGCCAGCATCTCGCGGACGTTGGTCAGCTGCGCGTTGATGGAGTCGCGGCGGTTGGTGAGCGCCGCCAGCTCGCGCTCGGACTCGCTGCGGATCCGGTCGGCCTTCGCGTTCGCGTCGGCGACGATGTCCTCGGCCTGGCGCTGCGCGGTCTCCACGGTCTGGCGGGCCCGGCGCTCGGCGTCCGTACGCAGCTTCTCGGCCTCCAGGCGCAGCTGCTCCGCCCGGTGCTCGATCTCCGCGAGACGCTTCTCGGCCTTCTGCTGACGCGAGGCCAGGTCGCGCTCGGACTGCTCGCGCCGCTTGGCCAGGTTGGTCTCGAAGTCCGCGGCGGCCTGGGCGGCCTTGGCGCGGGTCTCCTCGAACAGGGCGTCGGCCTCCTCGCGCTTGGAGGCCGCGTCCTTCTGGGCCTCGGCGCGCAGGGTGGAGGCGTCGCCCTTGGCCTTCTCGACGATGCGGACGCCCTCGTCCTCCGCCTTCGACTTGCGGTCCGCCGCGAACGACTCGGCGTCGTTGCGCACCTGCTGGGCGGCCGACTCCGCCAGCTCACGGTGCTGCTCGGCCGCGCGACGGGCCTCCTCGCGCAGGTCCTTCGCCTCCTCCTCGGCCAGTCGCAGGATCTTCTCGACCCGGGCGCCCAGACCGGCGTACGACGGCTCCGCGTCGCTCACCTGGGCCTGGGCGTTCTGCGTTTCGAGATGTAGCTCCTCGATCCGCTTTTCCAGAGAGTTGATGCGTCCAAGTGCGCTGTCGCGGTCGGAGACCAGCTTGGTAATGCGGTCGTCCACCTGACCGCGGTCGTAACCACGCCGCACGAGCTCGAAGCCGAAGGGGGAGGAAGTGTCGCTCATGGGGTTCCTGTCGAATGAGACCGATGAGGTGCTACGTGAGGTGTTAAGGGGAATCCTAGGCGCCCGGGCGGCGTGTCATCGAGTCAATCCGGGTTTGCCCTGGACAATGACCCCCCTTTTGAGTGGCAAGACGGCAGAATGCTTGTCACTCCTTCGCCTGAACCTCCCTCAGAAGCACACATCTTCTGTTCTGGCTACCCCTCTGACGTCTTGCCACCCGAACGAGTGGAACCCGCTGTTGCCCCGGCCTTCACGCCCCCCGTGCCCTGGCCACCCAATGCGGGCTTTCCGCCACCCGAAGGTGCCTCGAATGATTCCAACGCCTCAAGAACGTCCTGGACACGGGAGATCTCCGCCTGAATGTCCTCGCGCCTGCGCACCAGGACCTCCAGCTCACGACGGCCCTCGTCGACGAGCCGCTCGGCCTCCGCCTGTGCCTCGGCGAGCGCCTTCTCGGCCTGCCGCGACAGGTCCGCCTTCTTCTGCTCGGCCTCCTTGAGCAGCGCCTCGGCCTTGCGCACCGCCGCGATGCGGACCTTGCTCGCCTCGCTGCTCGCGTCCGACACCAGCTCCTTGGCCTTGGCCTCCGCCTCGACGCTCTGCTCCGTCGCCGCGCGCACCAGCTTGTCCACGCGCTCGCCGGCCGACTTCATCTGCTCCGCAGACTCCCGGCGGGCGCGCTCGTGCAGCTCCTCGACCTCGGACTCCACCCGGCCGCGCAGGTCTTCCGCCCGCTCCCTTATGGCAGCGGCGTCCGTACGCGCCCCGACCAGCAGCTCGTCGGCGTCGGTACGGGCCTTCTCCACCATGGAGTTGCCCTCGACGGTCGCCTCCGAGGTGATCCGCGCGGCCTCCTTGCGCGCCGCGTCGACCATCGCGTCGGCCTGCTCCTCGGCCGCCGTGGTGGCGGCGAGGGCCTGCAGACCCGCCTCGGAGGTGAGCTTCTCGGCTTCCGCCGCCGCCTCCGTGATCAGCCGGTCCACCTGCTCCGCGGCCTCGGTACGGCGCTTGTTGGCCCCCTCGCGCGCCTCGTCCAGCAGCCGCTCCGACTCCGTACGGGTCTCGGTGCGCGTGCGCTCCGCGTCGCTCGCCGCCTCCGCCTTGACCCGCTCCGCCTCGGACCGGGTACGCGTCGCGTGCTCCTGCGCCGAGGCCAGCGCCTCCGCCGCGTCGGCGCGCAGCCGCTCGGCCTCGTTCTGGGCCTCGCCGACCGTCCGGTCGTTGTCCTTGCGGGTCTGCTCGGTGAGCTTCTCCGCCTCGGTGATGGCCTCGGTGATGAGCCGGTCCGCCTGCTCGGCGGCGTCCGTACGGAGCCGGCCCGCCTCGGTGCGGGCCTCGTCGAGCGTCTGCTCGGCCTCCCGCTCCGCACCCGCCAGGGTCTCGTTCGCCGCGACCGTGACGCGCTCCGCCTCCGCGGTGGCCTCGCCGATGATCCGGCCGCCCTCCGCACGGGCCTCGTCCAGGGTCTGCGTCGCCTCGGTGCGCAACCGCTCGGCCTCCGCCGCGGCCTCGCCGACCGTCAGCTCGTTGGCCGCGCGGGTCTCCTCGACCAGCCGGTCGCCCTCGGCACGGGAGTCGACCAGGATCCTCGCCGAATCCCGCTCGGCCGCGGCCAGCGTCTGCGCCGCCTGCGCCGTGAGCTTCTCCGCCTCGGTGGCGGCCTCGGTGATGAGCCGGTCCGCCTGCTCGGCGGCCTCGGTACGCAGCCGGTTGGCCTCGGCGCGGGCCTCGTCGAGCGTGTCCGCCGCCTCGGCGCGCAGCGCGTCGGCCGCCTCCTGCGCCTCGCCGACCGTCAGCTCGTTGGCCGTACGGGTCTCCTCCGTGAGCCGCTCCGCCTCGGCGGTGGCCTCGGTGATGAGCCGGTCCGCCTGCTCGGCGGCCTCCGTACGGAGCCGGCCCGCCTCGGTGCGGGCCTCGTCCAGGGTCGCCGCGGCCTCGGCGCGGGTGGCCTCGGCCGCCTGCTCCGCCTCGGCGGTCAGCCGCTCGGCCTCCGCCCGTGCCTCGTCGACCGTCAGCGCGTTCGCGGCCAGGGTCTCCTCGGTGAGGCGCTCCGCCTCCGCCGTCGCCTCGGTGACGATCCGGCCGCCCTCGGCGCGCGAGGACTCCAGGGACTCCGCCGCCTCGCCGCGGATCCGGTTCGCGTCCTCGCGGGCGTCCGCCCGGGTCCGCGCCGCGTCGCGCTCGGACGCCGCCAGGGCGTCCGTCGCCTCCGTGCGCACCCGCTGCGCGTACTCCGCCGTATCGGCGCGCAGCTGCTCCGCCTCGGCGATCGCGTCGCCGACCGTGCGCTCCGCCAGGGACTTCGCCGCGTCCGTCTCGACACGGGCCTCGCTGCGCAGCCGCGCCGCGTCCTCGGCCGCCCGCTCGCGGTCCGCGCGGGCGTCGGCGCGGACCCGGTCCGCCTCCTCCTCGGCCTCCGTACGCGTACGGTCCGCCGCGTGCTCGGCCGCGCTGCGCAGTCCTGCGACCTCCTCCTCGGCCTGCTCGTGCAGGCCGGCCACGGAGTCCCGCACCTGCTGGGCGGTGGCCTCCGCCGCCGCGACCAGCTCCGCGGCGCGGCTCTCCGCCTCCTCGGTCAGCCAGACCGCCTCGGCCTGCGCCTCCTCCGAGCGCTTGCGCGCCTGCGCCAGCAGTTCCTCGCTCTGCTCACGGGCCTGCGCCCGCTCGTTGCCCGCGTCCGTACGGGCCGCCGACAGGGTCTCCTCGGCCTCCCGGCGACGCCTCGCGGCCTCCTCCTGGGCGGCCGCGAGGGCCTCCGCGGCCTCCGCCGCGACCCGCTCGGCGGCCGCCTTGGCCTCGGCGCGCAGCCGGTCCGCGGTCTCCTGCGCCTCGGCGCGCAGCCGCTCCGACTCGGTCTCCGCCTCGGCGCGCAGCCGCACGGACACCTGCTCGGCCTCCGCGCGGACCCGGCCCGCGTCCTGCGCGGCCTCCGTGCGCAGTTGCTCGGCCTCCGCCTCCGACTGGGCCTGGAGGGTGCGGATCCGCTCCGCCGACTCCGCGCGCAGCCGGTCGTTCTCCTCGGTGGTCTCCTTGCGGATGCCCTCCGCCGCGGCGCGGGCGTCGCGCAGCGTCTGCTCCGCCGTCGTCAGCCGTCCCTCGGCGTCCGTGTGCAGGCGTACGAGCTCCTGGTCGGCCTCCGCCCGCTTCGCGGCCAGGGCCTGCTCGGTCTCCTCGCGCCGCGCCCGCACGGCCGCGTCCGCCTCGGCGGCCAGGGCCTCGGCGTGCTCCTCGGCGTCCGCGCGCAGCCGCTCGGCCTCCGCGCGGGTGCGCTCCAGGGTCTCCTCGGCCTGCCGGCGCAGGGTCGTCGCCCGCTCCACGGCCTCGGCGCGGACCCGCTCGCTCTCGGCGCTCGCGCCGCCGCGCAGCTCGTCCGCGTCCGCCTTGGCCTTGCCCAGCAGTTCCTCGGCGGTCCGGGCCGCCTCCTCGATCTGCTGCACCGCCTCGCGGCGGGCCTCCCCGCGGATCCGCTCGCCCTCGGCCACGGCCTCCGCGCGCAGCTGCTCCGCCTCGCCGCGCAGCCGCCGGGCCTCCTCCTGGAGTTCGACGGTACGGGCCCGGTACTCCTCGGTGTCGTCCTTCGCGGCGCCCTTGAGTTCGTCGGCCGTGGCCGCCGCCTGCAGGCGCAGCCGGTCGGCCTCGGACTCCGCCTCGCGGCGGATCCGCTCGGCCTCCTCGGACGCGGCACGGGTGGTGGCCCGGGCGTCCTCCGAGGCCTTGTTGAGCACGTCCTCGGCGGTGCGGGCCGCCTTCGCCAGCTGCGCCGCGGTGTCCTCGGCGGCGGCCGTACGGGCCTGCTCGCCGGCTTCGGTGCGCAGCCGCTCGGCCTCGGCGCGGGCGTCGGCCAGCGCCTGCTCGGCCTCGGTCTTGAGGGCCTCGGTCTCCTTGGTGGCCTCGCCGACCAGCCGGGCGACCTGTTCCTTCGCCGTGCGGGTGCGCTGCTCGTTGACGGACTCCGCCGAGGCGAGCTGCCGGGCGGCGCTCTCCTTGGCGTCCGCGAGCAGGGTCTCGGCCTCCGCGCGGGCCGCGCGCAGCGCCCCGTCGGCCTCCTGCACCCGTGCCTCGGCCACCCGGCCGAGGTCCAGGGTCTGCTGCCGGGTCTGCTCGGCCTCGGCACTGGTGCTGCTGCGCAGCCGCTCCGCGTGCTCGGTGGCCTCCTGGGCCTGCGCCGAGGCGGCGGAGAGGAGCCGCTCGGCCTCCTTGCGGGCGCGCAGCAGCGTGGATTCGGCCTCGGTGCGGGTGGCCTCCGTGTCGGCGGCGAGCCGGCGGCGGGCCTCCTCCACGGTCCGGGCGGCCTCGGCGCGGGCGGCGTTCAGCGCCTGCTCGGCCTCGGCGCGGGACTCGTCCATGAGCCGGCGGGCCTGGGACTCGGTCCGGGCGCGCAGCTGCTCGGCCCAGGCGACGTTCTCGTTGACGTGCGCCTCGACGGTCTGGCGGCGCTCGTTGAGCTCCTGGTCCAGGCGCTGGCGCCGGTTGACGGCCTCGGAGTGCAGCTCGGCCTGGAGGCGCGCCTGGTGCTCGGCGTGCTCCTGGAGGATGCGCTGGGTCTGGGCCCGGGCGTCGCGCAGCTCGCGCTCGGCGTCGGAGCGCATCTGGTCTGCCTGCACCTGGGCATTGCGGAGCAGCTGCTCCGCCTGGTACCCCATGTCCGCGCCGTCGTACGCGGGGCGGGACGCGAGATTGCGGCGCACCTCATGGAGCTTGGCGCGCAGCACCTCGACCTGATAGCCGAGGTCCTCCGCGTGCTGGACGGCCTTCCCACGCTCCTTCTTCAGCCGCTCCATCTCGGCCTCGAAGCGCGAGAGATGGTCGGCTTCGGCCTGATGGCTCTCCTGGCTTTCGTAGCCCCGCACAGCGCGGTCCCATCCGTCCCCTGGTCGCAAGCTCACTCCCAATTGAGCATCGCTCGCCCGCTGAACGACGCCCCCGGGGAATGGTGTCAGATACCGGGGCAGGGGTTCGGGCCCCGACCCCGTCTCCGCACCGAACCCCGGCCGAGCCAGTGCCACTCTACCGGCCGGGGAATGGGGGCATCAGTGATCAGGGTTTGACGTGACCAGTTCGGTGAGGACTCCGTGGCAGTCCTTGGGGTGGAGGAAGGTGATCCGGGAGCCCATGGAACCGGTTCGCGGCTCGTCGTAGAGGACCCGTACGCCCTTGCCGCGGATGGCCTCGGAGTCGCCGTCGACGTCCGCGGTGCCGAAGGCGATGTGGTGGACGCCCTCGCCGTTCTTGGCCAGCCACTTGCCCACCGCGGAGTCCTCGCGGGTGGGCTCCAGGAGCTGGAGGTAGGAGGCTCCGCCGTCGGAGGTCTCGTTGATCTTGAGCATGGCCTCGCGTACGCCCTGCTCTTCGTTGACCTCGGTGTGGAACACCTCGAAGCCGTACGTGGCACGGTAGAACTCGACGGTCTTGTCGAGGTCGAAGCAGGCGATCCCGATGTGGTCGATTCTTGTCAGCATGGGTCCAGTCCACCGCCGCGGAGGGTGGTTACGCAACGTGCCAGCGATCACACCGACTGCCCGGTGACGGGGCGGGTACTGCTCAGTACATTCAGGTAAACCCTCGTTCACTCCTCATCCAAGGGGCTGTGCCTCATGTCCGGAACGAACAACACCACTTCAGTGATCGTCGCCGGGGCCCGCACGCCCATGGGGCGCCTGCTCGGCTCGCTGAAGTCCTTCTCGGGCGCCGACCTCGGCGGATTCGCCATCAAGTCGGCGCTGGAACGGGCCGGCATCTCCGGCGACCAGGTCCAGTACGTGATCATGGGCCAGGTGCTCCAGGCCGGCGCGGGCCAGATCCCGGCCCGCCAGGCCGCCGTCAAGGCGGGCATCCCGATGAACGTGCCCGCGCTCACCATCAACAAGGTGTGCCTCTCGGGCCTCGACGCGATCGCGCTGGCCGACCAGCTCATCCGCGCCGGCGAATTCGACATCGTGGTCGCGGGCGGCCAGGAGTCGATGACCAACGCCCCGCACCTGCTGCCGAAGTCCCGCGAGGGCTTCAAGTACGGCGCCATCGGGATGCTGGACGCGATGGCCCACGACGGCCTCACCGACGCCTTCGAGAACATCGCGATGGGCGAGTCCACCGAGAAGCACAACACCCGGCTGGGCATCGAGCGCGCCCCGCAGGACGCGTTCGCGGCCGCCTCCCACCAGCGGGCCGCCGCCGCGCAGAAGAACGGCGTCTTCGAGGCCGAGATCACCCCGGTCGAGATCCCGCAGCGCAAGGGCGACCCGGTGCTGTTCACGGCGGACGAGGGCATCCGCGCCGAGACCACCGTGGAGTCGCTCGGCAAGCTGCGGCCGGCCTTCGCCAAGGACGGGACGATCACCGCCGGCACCTCCTCGCAGATCTCCGACGGCGCCGCCGCCGTGGTCGTGATGAGCAAGGCCAAGGCCGAGGAGCTGGGCCTGGAGTGGATCGCCGAGATCGGCGCCCACGGCAACGTGGCCGGTCCGGACAACTCCCTCCAGTCGCAGCCCTCGAACGCGATCCTGCACGCCCTGGAGAAGGAGGGCCTGGAGGTCTCCGACCTGGACCTCATCGAGATCAACGAGGCCTTCGCGGCGGTCGCCGTGCAGTCAATGAAGGACCTCGGCGTGACCCCGGAAAAGGTGAACGTCAACGGTGGTGCCATCGCCCTGGGGCACCCCATCGGCATGTCCGGTGCCCGCGTGGTGCTGCACCTGGCGCTGGAGCTCAAGCGCCGGGGCGGCGGCGTGGGCGCGGCGGCGCTGTGCGGTGGCGGCGGCCAGGGCGACGCCCTCGTGATCCGCGTCCCGAAGGCGTAGGCGCGCGGATGGCGACGGTGGACGTCCCCACGCTGGTGGCGCAGGCCCGCGAGGGCCGGCCGCGGGCCGTGGCCCGGCTGATCTCACTGGTCGAGGGGGCGTCCCCGCACCTGCGCGAGGTGATGGCCGCCCTGGCCCCGCTGACCGGCGGCGCGTACGTGGTCGGTCTGACCGGCTCGCCCGGCGTCGGCAAGTCGACCTCGACCTCGGCGCTCGTCACGGCCTACCGCAAGGCCGGCAAGCGGGTCGGCGTGCTGGCCGTGGACCCGTCCTCGCCCTTCTCGGGCGGGGCGCTCCTCGGCGACCGGGTCCGGATGTCGGACCACGCCTCCGACCCGGGGGTCTACATCCGCTCGATGGCGACCCGGGGGCACCTCGGCGGTCTGGCCTGGGCCGCCCCGCAGGCGATCCGGGTGCTGGACGCGGCGGGCTGCGACGTGATCCTGGTCGAGACGGTGGGCGTCGGTCAGTCCGAGGTGGAGATCGCCTCGCAGGCCGACACCTCGGTGGTGCTGCTGGCCCCCGGGATGGGCGACGGGATCCAGGCCGCGAAGGCCGGAATCCTGGAGATCGGCGACGTGTACGTGGTGAACAAGGCGGACCGGGACGGCGCGGACGCGACGGCCCGGGAGCTCAACCACATGCTGGGGCTCGGCGAGTCCCGGGGACCGGACGGCTGGCGGCCGCCGATCGTCAAGACGGTCGCGGCGCGCGGGCAGGGCATCGACGAGCTGGTCGAGGCGCTGGAGAAGCACCGGGCCTGGATGGACGAGCACGGGGTGCTGGACGGGCGTCGCGCGGCGCGGGCGGCCCGCGAGGTGGAGACGATCGCGATCACCACCCTGCGCGGCCGGCTGGCCGACCTGCACGGGGACGCGCGGCTCGACGCGCTGGCCGTACGGGTCGCCGCGGGCGAGCTGGACCCGTACGCGGCGGCGGACGCCCTGCTGGACGGCCTCGCGGAGGGCTGAGCGGGGCCCGGGCCCGGGGCCCGGGGAGAGTGCGGAGTGCGGGGGCGGCGGCCGGGTGGCGGCCGCCCCCGCAGCGCGTTCCGGGCGCGTCAGCCGTTGTCGCCGTCGTCGCCGCTGTCGTTGCCGGAGTCGGCGGGGACCACCTTGCCGGTCGTGGCGTCGATGCCGACGTCCCGGGTGGCGCCCTTCGCGGGCTTGATCTGCACCGACCAGTGGTCGGCGACGCCGTTGTCGTTCTGGTCGTCCCAGTCGAGGGACACGACCTTGCCGGGGTGGGCGGCCAGCGCCGCCTTCATCGCCTTGGCGGCGGCGACCTTGGCGGCGATCAGGGTCTTGTACTCGCCCGCGTCCTGGTCGTTGTCCTGGTTGGCCCGGCTCGCGGCGCCGGAGGAGCTCACCAGGACCTCGGAGTTGCTCTTGCCGTTCTTGCCGACCACGTTGACGTGCCAGACGGTGCCGTCCTGGTCGAGGGACTCGACGTAGCCCGGGTACTTCTTCAGGGCCGCGGCGGCGGCCGCGGCCGCGTCGACGTCGGCCCGGGCGGCGGCGGGGTGCGCGGCCGCCGGGGCGGACCGCACGGCGGCCCCGGCCGGGCCGGCGGCAGCCTGGGCCGCGGCCGGACCGGCGAGCAGAAGGGCCGCGGCCGCGGCTGCCGGGACGTACGGGGTGCGCTTCATCGCTGGACCTCCTCGGCCGGCCGGGGGCGGCCGGCGGTGAGCGGTACCTGCCGGTGTCACCCGCCCATTCTGCGGCCGCTCGTCCGGCCCGGCGCGGCGGAGGTCCGGCGCCGGCCGGGGCGCGGAGGGATCCGGCTACACCTTCCCGCGGTTCTCGCGCAGGTGCTCCGCGACGGGGCGCAGCGATTCGCGCAGGGCCGCCAGGGCCGGCGGCGGCAGCAGGTCGATGAAGTGCTCCCGCACCGATGCCACGTGGTGCGGGGCCACCTTGCGCATGGTGTCCATGCCCTCGTCCGTGAGCACCGCGTACAGGCCGCGGCGGTCGGACTCGCAGTTCACCCGGCGCACCAGGCCCGCCGTCTCCATGCGGGTGATCTGGTGGGACAGCCGGCTCTTGGACTGCAGCGTGGCAGTGGCCAGATCGCTCATGCGCATCCGGTGGCCGTCCGACTCCGAGAGGTTCACGAGGATCTCGTAGTCGTTGTTGGTGAGCCCGAAGGGCTGGAGATCCTTTTCCAGCTGGTGCATCAGCAGTCTGCTGACGTCCAGATGGGTGCGCCAGGCGCACTGCTCGGCGTCGGTCAGCCAGCGGGTGGCCGTCTCGGTCTCGATGGTCTCCATGAATGAACTCTACCTAAGAAGTTGAATTACGTACAAAAATAGGAAGATGTGCGGAGTCTCACAGTCCGAGTCGCCGCTGGAGGTCGCCCAGCTGCCCCGGCATCCGCGGCACGCCCAGCTGACCCAGCGGGTTCTGGCCGGCCCCCGGAACGCCCTGGGCATTGCCCGTGGCCGCACCGGCGCCCACCGCGCCCACCGAGTGCTCCGCCATCAGCATCTCCGACGACTGGAGCAGCACCGTCCCCGCCCCGACGAACTCGAACTGGTGTTCCTCTCCCGAGGTGCCGCCGAGTCCCGTGAGCGAGCGCAGTCCGCCCATCACGCCCGTCATGTATCCGTGGTCGTAGTGGTGGCACGGGGACGGGCAGTCCGCCCAGCCCACCAGGGCCTGCGGGTCCACGCGCAGCGGCGGTTCCATGAACACCACCGGTCCGTTGGACGCCGCCACGAACTTCCCGGTTCCGATCAGCGTCAGGAAGCCCGGGACGATGGACTGCTTGAGGGCGAGCGTGGGCTGGTAGGCGAGGAGGTTCCCCGACCGGATGGTCAGGTTGCCGTCGTCCAGGTCGTACGAGTTCACGTCGAAGGCGCGGTCGGCCAGCAGCATCTTGCCCTGCCCCTCGGCCACCACCCAGTCGCTCGCGTGCAGGGGCGAGTGGAAGCTGGTGCGCAGCAGCCGGTCGAAGCGGCCGTTGCCGATGCCGTTGAACTCGATGCGCCCGTAGTAGGCGATCATCTTGCCCTTCTGCAGGAACCACTGGCTCCCCTTGAGCTCCACGCAGAAGGTGTAGGAGTTCACGTTGTCGTCGGAGGGCAGGGAGTGCGGGTCGAAGACCGTCGGGCCGCCCGGTCCGCCGGTCACGGGACCAAAGTTCACAGCTTCTCCTCCGAGGCCTGTACGAAGACGGCGCCCTGGCCGGACAGCTCCAGCTGGAACGCCTCGCCCGAACCGCGGCCGACCATGTCCCGCCAGCCCAGGGCGGCGGAGAGCTTGTTCCTGACGTCCCCGTGGTGGGCCACGTACGCCTGCGGGTCGACGTGGACCGGCCTGTTCGGGGTGATGGGGAGTTCCAGGACTCCGCCGTGGGCCATCACGGCGACCGCGCCGTGGCCCTTGAGGGTGGTGGTGAACAGGCCCTGGCCGGTCACCTGGCCGCGCACCATGCCCATGACACCGCCCTGCGAGCCCATGAACATCGTCCCCTGCTGGAGGGTGCCGTCGAAGGCGAGCAGCCGGTCGGCCTCCACGTAGAGGGTCTCGCCCGAGAGGTTGACGACCTGGACGTGGTGGCCGCCGTGGCCGAACATCACGGTGCCGCTGCCCTCCACGGCCATCAGCGGCGTCTGCTCGTTCGCCACCCGGCGCCCGATCATGCCCATCACGCCGCCCTGACCGCCCGTCAGGCTCGGGGTGAAGGAGACGTCGCCGCGGTAGGCCAGCATCGCCCCGCGCTGGCTGTACAGCCGCTGCCCGGGGATGACCTGGGCCTCGATCATCTTCGAGTTGATCTCGCGGAACGGCATCAGACGTCGCCCCCGATGGTGTTGCGCTCGCTGGGCTGCACGTAGACCAGGCCCTCGCCCTCGAAGCGGATCTGGAAGGCCTCTCCGGACCCCTCGCCGATCAGGGTGCGGAAGGTCACGCCGGACTGGAAGGACTGCTGGAGGTTCCCGGTGTGCGCGATGTACGCGCCGGGGTCCACCGATAGCGGGTACTGGGCGCTGACGCGCAGCACCACCGCCGGGCCGTCGGACATGATCGCCGCCTGGCCCGAGCCCTCGACCGTCGTCGTGAACAGGCCGTTGCCCGTGCTCGCGCCGCGCAGGCCGGTGAACGTGGTGCCCGTGCGCAGGCCGGCGTCGGTGCACAGCAGGTTGCTGGACTCGACGTGGAGCTTCTCGCCGCGCAGATTGACCAGATTGATCTCACTCGCCCGGTCCGCGAAGTAGCAGGTGCCGTGCCCCTGCACCTCCATCACGGTCATCTGTTCGCCCGTCAGGCGACGGGTCACCATCCCGCGGAGGCCTTCGCCACCGCCGGTCATCTTCTTGAAGGCCATCTGGCCGTCGTACGCGACCATGGCGCCGTTCTTCGCTTTCACGGCGTCACCGGTCAGGTCGACGGCGAGCACCTTGCTGCCTTGGAGTCGGAACTGAGCCACGGGGACGAAGGTATCGGCAGCGGGCGGGCCCGAACAGGGTCCCGTGGCCGATATGCGCCACACTCTCCCGACTCCGGGGGATCCGGGGGGACCCGGCACAAGATCTTCCGTGACGGCTGAGACACTGGGACGGACCCCCGGCCTCCACCCGCGAAGGTTCCACGTGGACATCAAGACCGCTTCCGCCCTGCACCGGCTGCGCCTCATCTCCGTTCCGGAAGCCCTGTCGTTCCCGGCGCTGCTGATCTTCGGCTCGGTGCTCAGCCGGGTGTCGGACATCGACTACCTGATGATGCCGCTCGGGATCCTGCACGGGATCCTGTTCGTGATCTACGCGATCTTCCTGCTCGACGTGTGGAACAAGGCGAAGTGGCCGGCCAAGAAGGTGGCCCTGTTCTTCCTGTTCGCACTGCTGCCCTTCGGCGGCCTGTACGGGGACAAGCTGCTCAAGCGCGACGAGGCCGACAGCGTCATCGCGGCCCGCGCCCGTGAGGCGGCCCAGGCGTGATCGTCGCGTTCTCGGTGACCCCGCTGGGGGTCGGTGAAGAGGTCGGCGAGTACGTCGCCGACGCGGTCCGCGTGGTGCGCGAGTCCGGGCTGCCGAACCGCACCGACGCCATGTTCACCACCGTCGAAGGCGAGTGGGACGAGGTCATGGACGTCGTCCGGCGCGCGGTGGCCGCCGTCGAGGCGAAGGCCCCGCGGGTGTCCTTCATCCTCAAGGCCGACATCCGGCCCGGCGTCACCGACGGGATGACCTCGAAGATCGAGACGGTGGAACGGCACCTCGCCGAGGGCTGACACCCTCCGCGCCGGAGGCCGGGCGCCGCGACGCGTCGGCTACGGGGCGCAGCCCGTCGCCAGTGCGATGGCCAGGGGCGTGCGTTCGTAGAGGACCTGGTGGCCGTGGCGGGACGGGATCAGCAGCCCCGCCGCGCGCAGCGCCTTCAGGTGGGCCGAGACCGTCGAGGGCGCCAGGCCCAGGCGGTGTGCGAGGGCCGTCGTGGAGGCCGGCTCGTGCAGTGCGCACAGCACCTCGGCGCGGGCCCGGCCCAACAGCCCGGCCAGCGCGCTCGGGGCCGGTCCGTCCGAGGCCGTCCACAGGGCGCCGATGCCCCGGGCCGGATACACCAGCGTGGGCTGCCACGGGGGGTCGTAGCCGCCGACCACCTCAGGCCAGACGAAGGCGCTCGGCATCAGGAGCAGCCCCTGGCCGCCGAGTTCGCGGTCGTGGTGGGTCCGTCGCTCGACGGTCAGCGTGTTCGTCCCGCCGTCCCAGCGCAGATCGGGGTGGAGGCCGTCGAACAACGCCTCCAGCCCGCCCGCCGCCAGCCGCCGGGAGTGGAACAGGACGTCGGCCTCCAGCAGGGCCCGCAGCCGGGGCCAGTGCGGGGCGACCAGGGCCCGCCAGGCCGCCTCGGTCAGATCGGCAAGCTCCGCCACCGCCCGGCCCGGATCCGCCAGCATCCGCCGCCCGGCGGCGCTCTCCAGGGCGCCCGGGGTGCAGGCCAGGGAGCGGCGCAGGTCCTCGTGGGCCGCCTCCGGGTCCCCGGCCGCCGCGCGCACCCGGGCCATCTCCTCCTCGAAGGCCGGGGAGGGGCCCGTCGGGGGAGGGCTCAGCAGGTCGGGGTGGTGCCCACGGCGCGGCATCAGCAGCCACAGCGGACGCAGGTCCAGGCCGGCCGCGGCGGAGCGGATCCGGCTCAGCCAGGGCAGGTGGTACGCCTGCCGGTCCGGGCGCATCAGGACCCGTACCGCCTCCTGCGTCTCCCAGCGGGGGGAGATCCCGAAGCGGCAGCGCAGCAGGTCGGCCGGGCCGAAGCGGAAGTGGTTCCGCATGGCCGCCCCTTCGATTCGCCCGGTGCCGAATGTCTACCGGCCCACCTTAGGCGGGCCGAGGCTGACCCCCATGTCCACTCCCACCGACCCGGATCCGGCCGGAGCGCCGCCCCACGATCCCGTCCGGCCCCCCGCGGCGCAGGGCGCCGCACCGGCCCCGGCCCCCGCGTCCGGCTCCGGTCCGGCCCCCGCGTCCGGCTCCGTACCCGCCCGAGCGTCCGGCTCCGCCCCGGCCCCCGCGTCCGGCTCCGGTCCGGGCTCCGTACCGGCTCCGTCCCCCGCCCCGCCGCCCGCGTCCGGCTCCGCACCCGCACCCGCCCCGGCCCCCGCCCCCGGCGCCAGCGCCGGGTCCGTGCGGCGGCGTCAGGGCGACGGGTACCGGGTGGTGTTCCGGGTCCGGGAGTTCCGGTTCGTGTTCCTCGCGCACCTGCTGTCGCTGCTCGGGGTCGTCATCGCCGAGATCTCCCTCACCGTCCTCGTCTACCGCGCCACCGGCTCCGCCCTGATGAGCGCGCTCACCTTCGCCCTCGGCTTCCTCCCGTACGCCCTCGGCGGCACCCTCCTCGCGCCCCTCGCCGACCGCCACCCCGCCCGCAGGGTCCTCGTCGCCTGCGACCTGCTGTGCGCCGGCTGCGCGGCGGCGATGGTCTGGCCGGGCACGCCCGTCGCGGGGATCCTCGTCCTGCGCTGCGCCATGGCCTTCGTCGCCCCGCTGTTCCAGGGCGCCCGCAGCGCCTCCCTCGCCGACATCCTCGGCACCGGCGAGGCCTTCGTCCTGGGCCGCTCGCTGCTGCGCATGGTCTCCCAGGGCGCCCAGCTCGCCGGCTTCGGCCTCGGCGGGCTCCTGCTCACCTTCCTCGCCCCGCGCGGGGCGATCGCCCTCACCGCGGCGGGGTTCCTCGCCTCCGCGCTGCTGCTGCGCCTCGGCACCCGGGACCGGCCCGCCCGTGCCGCCACCGCCGGAGCCGGCGTCGGCGCGTCCCCCCTCGACGGGCTCCGCGCCGTGTTCGGGGACCGGCGGCTGCGCGTCCTGACCCTGCTGTGCTGGCTGCCACCCGCCTTCGCCGTCGTGCCCGAGGCCCTCCTGACGCCGTACGCGCACGACATCGGGGCCGGCACCGCCACCCTCGGGGTGCTCATGTGCGCACTGCCCGTCGGCGCCGTCGCCGGTGAACTCTGGGCGGGCTCGGCCCTCACCCCGCGGACGCGCTCGCGGATCACCGCCCCGCTGGCCGCCGTCGCGTTCCTCCCGCTCCTCGTCTACGCCGTCCGGCCCGGCGCCCCCGTCCTCCTCGGGGCGCTGCTCCTGTCCGGGCTCACCCACGCCCACACCGTCGGCCTCGACCGGATGTACGTGGACGCCGTCCCCGACGCGCTGCGCGGCCGGGTGATGACCCTGCTCAGCACCGGCCTGATGACCCTCCAGGGCGTCGGCATGGCGCTCGCCGGGGGCGCCGCCGAGTTCCTCCCGGCGCACGTGGTGGTCACCGGCGCCGCCGTGCTCGGCACGGCCGTCGTCCTGCTCCTGCTCTCCGGGCTGCGCGCCACCGCGCCCGGCGCGTCCGGTGCGCCCCGTGCGCTCCGCGCGCCCCGGGCCGAGGAGTGAGACGGGGCTGACCGCCAAATGACCGCCCGGTAGGGTCTGGTGGATGCCCAAGCCGCTCAGCCTCCCCTTCGACCCCATCGCCCGCGCCGACGAACTCTGGCGCCGGCGCTGGGGTCCCGTGCCCTCCATGGCCGCGATCACCTCGATCATGCGGGCCCACCAGATCCTGCTGGCCGAGGTCGACGCGGTGGTGAAGCCGTACGGCCTGACCTTCGCCCGCTACGAGGCGCTGGTGCTGCTGACCTTCTCCCAGGCGGGGGAGCTCCCGATGTCGAAGATCGGCGAGCGCCTGATGGTCCACCCGACCTCGGTGACGAACACCGTGGACCGGCTGATGCGGTCCGGCCTGGTGGCCAAGCGCCCCAACCCGCAGGACGGCCGCGGCACGCTCGCGTCCATCACGGAGAAGGGCCGTGAGGTCGTCGAGGCGGCGACGAAGGACCTGATGGGCATCGACTTCGGCCTGGGCGCGTACGACGCCGAGGAGTGCGCGGAGATCTTCGCGCTGCTGCGTCCGCTGCGGGTGGCGGCCGCGGACTTCGAGGAGAACCAGCCCCGTGCCGGGGCCGCGTCAAGATCGCGCAAAACGGACGGTTAGGCTCGTGGCCATGAAACGAAGCGTGCTGACCCGCTACCGCGTCATGGCCTACGTGACCGCGGTCATGCTCCTGATCCTCTGTGCCTGCATGGTGGCCAAGTACGGCTTCGACACCGGCGCCGACCTGACCCTGGCGGTCTCGCAGGTCCACGGTGTGCTCTTCATGATCTACCTGGTCTTCGCCTTCGACCTGGGCTCCAAGGCGAAGTGGCCCTTCGGCAAGCTGCTGTGGGTGCTGGCGTCGGGGACCATCCCGCTGGCGGCCTTCTTCGTCGAGCGCACCGTCCGCGCCGACGTCGAGCCGCTGGTCGAGGACGCCCTCGCGCCCGCGAAGGCCTAGAGCCCCACTCGGCCGGACGCCCCGGGGAAGGACTCCCCGGGGTTTCCCATCGACATTTACTAGGACGTCCTAGTAAATTCGTGGGTATGGACGCTGACGCCATCGAGGAGGGCCGCCGACGCTGGCAGGCCCGGTATGACAAGGCCCGCAAGCGCGAGGCCGATTTCACGACGCTCTCCGGAGATGACGTCGACCCCGTCTACGGGCCCCGCCCCGGTGACTCGTACGAGGGATTCGAGCGCATCGGCTGGCCCGGGGAGTACCCCTACACCCGCGGACTGCACGCCACCGGCTACCGCGGCCGGACCTGGACCATCCGGCAGTTCGCCGGCTTCGGCAACGCCGAGCAGACCAACGAGCGCTACAAGATGATCCTGGCCGCCGGCGGCGGCGGCCTCTCCGTCGCCTTCGACATGCCCACCCTCATGGGCCGCGACTCCGACGACCCCCGCGCCCTCGGAGAGGTCGGCCACTGCGGCGTGGCCATCGACTCCGCCGCCGACATGGAGGTCCTCTTCAAGGACATCCCCCTCGGCGACGTCACCACCTCGATGACCATCTCCGGACCCGCCGTACCCGCCTTCTGCATGTACCTGGTCGCCGCCGAGCGCCAGGGCGTCGACCCGGCCGTGCTCAACGGCACGCTCCAGACCGACATCTTCAAGGAGTACATCGCCCAGAAGGAGTGGCTCTTCGAACCCGAGCCGCACCTGCGCCTCATCGGCGACCTCATGGAGTACTGCGCGAACGGCATCCCGGCCTACAAGCCGCTGTCCGTCTCCGGCTACCACATCCGCGAGGCCGGGGCCACGGCGGCGCAGGAGCTCGCCTACACCCTCGCCGACGGCTTCGGCTACGTGGAGCTCGGCCTCTCCCGCGGACTGGACGTCGACCACTTCGCCTCGGGCCTCTCCTTCTTCTTCGACGCGCACCTCGACTTCTTCGAGGAGATCGCCAAGTTCCGCGCCGCCCGCCGCATCTGGGCCCGCTGGATGAAGGAGGTCTACGGGGCGAAGTCCGACAAGGCCATGTGGCTGCGCTTCCACACCCAGACGGCCGGTGTCTCCCTCACCGCCCAGCAGCCGTACAACAACGTCGTGCGCACCGCCGTCGAAGCCCTCGCGGCCGTCCTCGGCGGCACCAACTCCCTGCACACCAACGCCCTCGACGAGACCCTCGCGCTCCCCAGCGAGCAGGCCGCCGAGATCGCGCTGCGCACGCAGCAGGTGCTGATGGAGGAGACCGGCGTCGCCAACGTGGCCGACCCGCTGGGCGGCTCCTGGTACGTCGAGCAGCTCACCGACCGCATCGAGGCCGACGCCGAGAAGATCTTCGAGCAGATCAAGGAACGCGGCCTGCGCGCCCACCCGGACGGGCAGCACCCGATCGGGCCGATCACCTCGGGCATCCTGCGCGGCATCGAGGACGGCTGGTTCACCGGGGAGATCGCCGAGTCGGCCTTCCAGTACCAGCGCGCCCTGGAGAAGGGCGACAAGCGGGTCGTCGGCGTCAACGTCCACCACGGCTCGGTCACCGGCGACCTGGAGATCCTCCGCGTCAGCCACGAGGTGGAGCGGGTCCAGGTCCAGGAGCTGGCCGCGCGCAAGGGCCGCCGCGACGACGTCAAGGTGGGCGCCGCGCTCGACGAGATGCTGGCGGCCGCCCGCGACGGTTCGAACATGATCCCGGCCATGCTGGACGCCGTACGGGCCGAGGCCACGCTCGGCGAGATCTGCAACGTCCTGCGCGAGGAGTGGGGCACCTACACCGAGCCGCCCGGCTTCTGACGGACGCTCCGGGAGGCCGGTCACACCCCTGCCGCACGGCGGGGGAGGTGGCCGGCCTTCCGCGTCTCCGGGGCCGGGGCCGGGGCCGGGCCGGCCGGCGGGCCGGACGGGTGGGGCCTCAGGCGGAAGCGGCGCCCCGCAGGCCGTGCATCAGCAGCGAGGTGAAGGCGGACACCCACAGCTCGTCCACCGGCTCGCAGCTGACCAGGGCGCGGTGCACCACCGTGCCCGCGATGACGTCGAAGATCAGGTCCGTGGCAAGGCCGGAGAGGGCCTCGTCCTCCTCGTACGGAAGTTCTCCGCGCGCCTGGGCCCGTTCGCGACCCAGTACGACGAGACGTTTCTGCCGGTCCACGATCGCCGACCGGATCCGCCCCCGCAGCGCCTCGTCCCGGGTGGACTCGGCGACCACGGCCATCAGGGCGGTACGCGCCTCGGGGCGCCGCAGCAGCTGCGCGAACTGCAGGACCACGTGCTCGATGTCGGCTTCGAGCGAGCCCCGGTCCGGGAGTTCCAGCGCGTCGAACAGCTCCGCGACCGCGTCCACGACCAGCTCGCTCTTGCCCGCCCAGCGCCGGTAGAGGGTGGTCTTCGCGACGCCCGCGCGGGCCGAGACGTCCCCCATCGTCAGCTTCGACCAGCCCAGCTCCACCAGCGCGTCCCGGGTCGCCGCGAGGATCGCGGCGTCCGCCGCCGCGCTGCGGGGACGGCCGGTGCGGCCGGGTGGGGGGCTCGTACGCGGGGGGCTCGTACAAGGGCTGGGGTTGCGCATGGCCGAGACCATACCCGCCAGTAGCGGAACCGGCGGGGGGTCGTTCGCTGTGGTTCAGATCACGGGGCGCCCGGGGCGCGGGGGAGTTACGCTACGGCTCGTAGCGAAAGAGCGACAACCACGCGAAGGCTACTGGCGCCAGGTGGGGACCCGGCGCCGCACAACGGTTCGACCGATCAGCGGGACGATCTTTCGGGATCCTTTTCGTCGGCGCGCGCACACGGGGGAGGATGTACGCATGCAGCCCAGAAACATGTCCATGAGCGGCGTCGTCGACCTCGCCGCGGTGAAGGCGGCCGGCGAGGCCAAGGCCAAGGCCGAGCAGGCGCGTGCGGAGGCCGCCCGGCAGGGCGGCGCCGGAGCGGGCGCCGTGCCCGGTGGCGCCGTACCGCCGTCCGCGCTCGTGATCGACGTCGACGAGGCCGGCTTCGAAAGCGACGTCCTCCAGCTCTCCAACGAGGTCCCGGTCGTCCTCGACTTCTGGGCCGAGTGGTGCGAGCCGTGCAAGCAGCTCAGCCCGCTCCTGGAGCGGCTGACCGCCGAGGCGAACGGCCGCTTCGTCCTGGCGAAGATCGACGTCGACGCCAACCAGATGCTGATGCAGCAGTTCGGTATCCAGGGCATCCCGGCCGTCTTCGCCGTCGTCGCCGGCCAGGTGTTGCCGCTGTTCCAGGGCGTGGCCCCGGAGCAGCAGATCCGCGAGACCCTCGCCCAGCTGGTCCAGGTCGCCGAGGAGCGCTTCGGCCTCATCGGCCTCCAGGTGGACCCCGGTGCGGAGGGCGCGGCGGCCGAGCGGGCCCCCGAGCCGGCCGGTCCGTACGACGCCCTGCTGGAAGCGGCCGTCGTCGCGCTGGACGCGGGTGACCTGGGCGGGGCCGTGCAGGCGTACAAGAACGTGCTCGCCGACGACCCGGCCAACACCGAGGCGAAGCTGGGCCTGGCCCAGGCCGAGCTGCTGGCCCGGGTGCAGCACCTGAACCCGCAGACCGTGCGCGCCGAGGCGGCCGCCAACCCGAAGGACCCGGCAGCGCAGATGGCGGCGGCCGATCTGGACCTGGCCGGCGGGCACGTCGCCGACGCCTTCGGGCGCCTGGTGGACACCGTCCGGGTCACCTTCGGTGACGAGCGGGACTCCGTGCGGGTCAGGCTCCTGGAGCTCTTCGAGGTCATCGGCGCGGACGACCCGCGGGTCGCCGCCGCCCGTACCGCGCTGGCGCGCGTGCTGTTCTAGGCAGGTGCCGGGCGCCCCTCCGGGTGCCGACGATTTGTTGACACGTAGATAAACAGCGGCCGCGCTTTACCAAAACTTGGTAATCGCGGCCGCTGTTACTCGCAGTAAAGCGAACCCCGTGAACTGTCCGGTTGGTTCGTTCTTCTCCCCTTCTGTCGTGGCCCTGGGTGACACCCTGTGTGGCCACTCGACGGCGCCGGGTCGCACCCCGGTTATCCAGCCGTTACCCGCCAGTAACGAACCCCCTTGTGCCCCGGCCGCGAATGGACCACGATCGGCGACGCTCGGTCCTTCCCGCAGAGCCGCTCATCCGGAGCCGCGGTGGAGGGTCCCCACCGGGCCGGCCGGTGGCAGTGGCACCGGCCGTGGGACAGGGGGGTCTCCACCACACCCGGCGGAGCCTGTCCTCCAGGTTGCGCGAACGCGTGGCCCAGTGGTTGTCGCTCGGGGGTGATCGCCGGTGTACGGGACGTGGCCCAGCCATACCCGGCCTCCTGCGCTCCTTCCCGAGGACGTAGCACTTCTCCCATCCCAGGACGGGCACGGCCCGGACCGGAGATGTACGTCCGAGAAGGAGGAACGATATGAGTTCTCAGGTTCGTGGCGGGACCAGATGGAAGCGCTTCGCGCTCGTCATGGTGCCGAGCATCGCGGCCACGGCCGCGGTCGGTGTGGGTCTGGCGCAGGGAGCCCTCGCGGCGTCCTTCAGCGTCTCGGGCCAGGACTTCAAGGTCTCGGCCGACAAGCTCGACGGTGACGACCTGCTCCAGTACGGCAGCGTCGCCAAGGGCAAGGGCCTGGACGGCAAGGAGGCGGCCCACCCGGTCACCATCTCCGGATTCCGCCGCGCCGAGATCACCAACATGTGCCAGTCCCTGGTCACCCCGATCCCCGGCCTGGGCCCCATCACGATGAGGCTCCAGACCGGCAACAAGGGCACGCCGGCCGTCGCGTCGAACATCTACCTGGATGTCGCCGAGCTCGACACCGACGCCACGTTCACCGACCTGGACATCGGTGTCGCGGTGGGCGACGCGGCCGACAAGGACCACCCGACCGCACCGCAGGCCAACACGGTGGCCAACGGCGCCCTGTTCTCGCAGCGCGCCAAGAAGGCCGTGCTGACGAAGGTGCGTCAGAAGGCGTGGGCGACGACGGCGGGTACCTTCACCCTGCCCGACCTCAAGCTCCGTCTGCTCAGCGGCGACCAGCCGTGCTACCAGGACGAGAAGTAGTCGATCCCGGTCGAGCGACCGCGGGGGCGGGGGCGGACGCCGCCGTCCGCCCCCGCGGGCTCCACAGAGTTTCCGTACCACCGTTTCCAGGGAGCTGTTGTCCATGAACCCCCAGGCCCCGGTTCGCGCCGCAGACGACGCTTGGTTCACCGTGGTGTACTACCGCTTCCGCGCCTGGAGGGGGGAACGGCCCTTCTGGGCGGGTCTCTTCACCGCCCTGGGTGGCGTTCCGATCGCCTACTTCCCCTACGCGGACCTCCGGCTGGGCAACATCACCATCGCGATGGCGACCACCGCCGGCGCGGGCTCGCTGATCATCGGCATCCTGCTGATCACCCTCGGTATCGCCCTTTGGTTCCAGCAGGGCATGCGGGTGTTCGCCGGTGTCGCCGCGATCCTCCTCGCGCTGGTCTCCCTGCCGGTGTCCAACCTGGGCGGTTTCTTCCTCGGATTCCTCTTCTCCCTGCTCGGCGGAGCGCTCGCGCTGTCCTGGGCCCCGGGGAAGCCGGACGAGGAGGAGCCCGAGGCCGATGCGGAGGCCAAGACGCAGGAGCCGGTGCACGGCCTCCTTGGGGTCCCGGGTCCCCGCGACGTGGAAACGGCTTACGCGACCGAGACCAATGCCCACGCCGATGGCGGGAGGAACAGTGCGGGGTGACGAGACGCAGAGGGGCGCGGCCCCTGGCGCAGAGTCCCGCGACAGGAAGGGCCCGCGCCACGCGGCGCCCAGGAAGTCGCTGCTGAACAAGCTCCAGATACCCGTCGGCAAGACGATGGCGCTGGCTGCGATGCCGACGGCGGTGTTCGTCGGGATGGGCATGGCCCCGAAGATGGCCCTGGCCGACGACAAGGACATCCCCTTCGCGCCCGGCCCCTGCGTGACCCGGTCGGACGAGCCGGCCGAATCGGCCTCCCCGTCGCCCTCCAAGACGCCCTCGCCGAGCACGTCGCCCACCGCGACGCCCTCGCCGGGTGCGAGCGGGAGCCCGAAGCCGGTCACCACCCCCTCGGGCTCCGCCTCCGCGAAGAAGCCGCAGGAAGCGGACAAGCAGGTGCCCCCGGCCCCCAAGCCGTCCGCGAGCGCGAGCACCTCGCCCTCCCCGTCCCCTTCGGCGACCAAGAGCACGAACCCGCTCGACCCGCTGGGAGTGGGCGACGCCCTCAAGGGCCTCGTCGACTCGCTCGGCAGGCCGATCAAGGACGCGCAGAAGCCGGCCACCCCGACGCCCGCGCCCACCCCGAGCGGCGCGACGAAGACCACGGACCCGGCCGCGGACGCGATCCGCGAGGCGGCGAAGAAGGCCGGCGTCGAGGTCAAGGAACTGCCCCAGGACGTCAAGGACACCGTCAAGACCCCGAAGGACGAGACGGGCAAGGCCGCCGACCCGAAGAAGACCGCCGACGAGACCGACCCCGACGCCTCGCCGTCGCCGTCTCCCTCGACCTCGGCGACCACGGACCCGGACGGCAAGCAGCCCTTCCCGTGCCCGACCTACGACGCCAAGGCCCTGGCCGACGCGCAGCTGGAGCCGGGCATCCCGCTCCTGCCGGACGAGCCCTGGTACCTGGACAGCTCGCTGCTGACCCTCTACGGCCTGGACTACGCGGGCATCGTCGAGGTGAAGACGGCGGGCGGCAAGGTCAAGAAGGTCCTGAAGTTCACCGCGGACTCCCTGGACATCAAGGACCTGTACCAAACGGTCGGAACGGGCAACACCGTCGCCCACCTGAAGTCCCGCCCGGGTTCCACGTCCAAGATCCGGGGCGCCAAGGTGACCATGTACACCGAAAGCCTCAAGGGCAACCTCTTCGGCCTGATCCCGATCGAGTTCACCCCGAACAGCCCGCCGCCCCTGAACGTCCCCTTCGCGTTCTTCACGCACGTCAAGGTCGTCCAGGCCGGCCAGTTCGGCGGCAACCTCACCGTCCCGGGCCTCAAGAACTACGTCGGCCCGGCGGAGAAGTAGTCCGCCACGACCAGAGGCCCCCTCCCGAACGGGAGGGGGCCTCTGGTCGTGTGCGTGGTGATCAGTCGTCGAGCCGGGGCAGGACGCGGGTCTCCATGCCGTACTCCTCGAAGATGTCCACCAGCGCCCTCGTCATGGCATCCACACCGGGCTCCCGAACGATCACCAGGTCCTGCACCTGGAAGTAGGAACCGTCGGCGCACTCGCCCGTGGTCGCCCAGCGGTCCATCACCTTGGCGATCTCACGGTGGGTCAGGAGCGTGGCGCTCCAGCGGGTGCCGTCCGGCGCCGTGACGATCGCGTCGGTGTTCTCCACCGTCAACGGGTCTTCCTCAAGGCCGAGGAAGTACGTGATGGTGAACCGGCTGGTCGTCACGGTGTGGAAAGGATGGTCAGCCGGCATAGATCCTCAGAAGTTCTGCGATGACCTTGTCTTCGTTCGCCTTGTCGGACATCGCCACGATCTCGAACGCATCTCCGACCTTACGGTAGAACACCCTTCCGCCGTTCCTGGCGCGCTGGTACCGCACTCCGCCGCTGAGGGCGCCGGCGCCGATTCCCGCCTGGTCGTTGCCCGCCTTGAGCTTGGCTTCGAGGCTCTTGAAGTCCTGGGCCACCTGCTGGTTCTTCGCGGACTTCTTCATCAGCTTGTCGAGGAGGCTTCCATCCGGGATGTTCCTCGTCACGCAGATCTTCGGCGTGGCCGCGGCGGCAGAGGCGGCACGCGGAGCGGCCTTGGCGGCAGCCGCCTGCGAGGCACCGTCGGCGAGGTCGGTGAGGCACTGGAGCGCGGGCTGCCCCTTCTTGAGGGTCTCGAGGAGCTTGCGCATCCGCTCCAGCGTGGAGCGGGCGCGGTCCATGCTCTCCAGGAAGGTGTTGACGCCCTTGCCCACCTTGTAGATCACCTTGGCGACTGCAGGGATCTTCGTCACGGCCACACCCACCATCACGACGTTGACGAGCGTCCACAGGCAGCTCTCCACGTCGCGCTGGCCGAAGCACTTCTTGGCGTCCGTGTAGCCGAGTTCGTCGAGCAGGATCTGCCCGCCGATCTCGATCACCCAGTCGAGCACGTCCTTGGCCGCGAGTTTCTTGGCCTCGCGGAACTCGTCGACGCATGCCTGACCGCAGTTCGCCAGCAGCAGAGCTTCCTCGTCCTGCGAGAGGTCGGTCCCGGTGTTCGGCTTGGGTGCATCGACCAGAGCCTTGCGCGCCTCCTCCTGCTCCTTGCGGAACTCCTCCTCGGCGCGGTCTGCGGCGGCCGCGGCATCTTTAGCGTCCTGGTTGGCATTGGCGGCGGCCGTCTCCGCGGAAACGGCGTCCTTCTCCGACTGGGTCGCCGCGGTATCGGCTGCGCTCGCGTCACGGGTGGCAGCGTCGGCGGACGCGTGGGCGTTGGACGCGCTCTTCTCGGCTTCGGTGGCCTCGTTGTTGGCGCCGAGCGCTTCGTTGGCCGCATCCTTGGCCGCGCTGCCCGCGAAGACGGCGTCCGTGCCGGCCTGGGCGCTGTACTCCTTCGTCTTGTCGTCCGCCTTCTTGGCGGCGTCGGCGGCCCGAGCCGCTTCGGCCGCCGAGGCCCGCGCGGCCGCCATGGACTTCAGCGCGGCGGCTGTGTCGGCGGCTGCCGCGGCTGCCGCCTGGGCGGCGAGCTTGGAATCGCCGGCGGCCTTGTCGGCGAGGGCCTTGGCTGCCGCGGCAGCCTTGGTCGCCTCGTCGGCCTTGGCCGTCGCGGCCGCCGCCTGCTGCTCGGCGTGGGTCTTCGCGGACTGGCCGACCAGAGCGGCAAAAGCGGCCGCCGAGTCGGTCTCGCGGTAGGCGGTACCGATCGCGATGGCGGTGTTGGCGGGCGCGATGGCCTGAGCCGCGGAGTCACGTGCGGCCGAGGCCGCCATGGAGGTGGCGTAGGCGTGTCCCGCGGTGACGGCCGACCACGCGGCCGTCTTGACGGCCTCGGTACGGGCGTCGGCGGCGTTCTTGATCGCCTGGAGGGACGCGGTCTGGGCCTTCTTCGCCTCGGCCTCGGCCTTGGTGGCGTTGACCGAGGCGGCGTTGGCCGCCGCGATGGCGTCGGCTGCCGCGGCGTGTGCGGTCAGGGATGCGGCGAAGCTGGTCTGCCAGGCGGACCATGCCTTGTCCGCGGATGCCCGGGACCGCTCGGCGGCACCGTCAGCGCGGGTGGAAGCGGCGCGTGCGTTCACGGAGGCGGTGGACGCGTCGCCGGCCGCCGTACGGGCACGAGCGGCCGCGCCGTTCGCCTCGTTCGCGGCGGTCCGGGCAGCGGTCGCGGCTTCCCGGGTCTCCGCGGCCGCGGGAGTCCCGACGGCTGCTGCCGCGGCGGCTTCCAGAGCGGCGGCGCGTGACGCGGCGGCGTTCTTCTCCACCTCGGCGGCCTCAGCCTTTTCACGCGCCTCGGCGGCCTTGCCCTCCGCGGCGAGTGTCAGTCCGAGCTGATCGCTCGCGGTCTTCGCCTGGGACTCCGCCTCGGTCCTGGCCCGGCCCGCCGTCTCGCGTTCGGTCGCGGCACGGCCCTCGGCTGCCTGGGCCTTTGCGCGCTCGGTGGCTGCGGTCTGCCGTTCCTTGGCGGCGGTGGCCTTCTCCTTCTCGGCCTTCGCGCGTTCCGTCTTCGCGGTGTCGGCCGCCTTGCGGGCGGTCTCCTGCGCGGCCTCGGCGGTGGCCTGGGCCTTCTTCGCCTTGGTGGCGTTGTCCGCGGCTTCCTTGGCCTGGGCGGCGGCGGAGTCGGCCGCTGCCTTGGCCTGCGCGGCTGCCTCCTGCGCGGCGATGCGGCGGAACTCGGTGTTCAGTGCGTGCGACTGGGTCTGGGCCAGGGCGTAGAGGGTCTTGCTGTCCGCGACGGTCGCCTTCGCGGCGTTCGACGCGGTCAGCGAGGCCTTGGCGGCGGCCTCGGCGGCGGCCGCCGAGGCCTTTGCGACCTGGACGGACTGCTGGGCGAACAGCAGACCGCGTCCGCGCGGGGTCTTGGCGACATCGGCGATGGCCCACGCCGCGTTCTGCGCGGTGTCGGCCTTGTCGGACGCAGTCTTGGCGGCGGCCGAAGCGGTCGCCGCGATCTTCGCCTGGTCGGCGGCCTTGGTACGGGCCGTCCCGAGATCCTTGGTGGCTTGGGTGAAGACCGATGCGGCGGGTCGGCCCGACGCGTTCGCGGGCTGGGCTCCCCAGTACTTCTGCCAGGTCAGGATCTGGTCGGCGAGCCAGGCCTGGCCGAGCGACTCGATCATGGCCTCGGTGGCCTTGCGGGCCTCCGAGGCCGCACTGACCTCAGCCTTGACGATTTCGTTGCGCGGCGTGGTCTGGGCGGCGTACTCCTGCTCCCACTCCACGTGCGCGGTGACGACGATCGGGGACATGACCCGGTAGAAGTCGACCGGGTTGCGGCTGTCGCAGGCACCCCAGGCAGCCTTCAGCGCCTCGACCTCAAGACGGAATTCGACCGAGTCCTCGGCCGGCACCTGCTTCATGAAGCCACCGAGCCGCAGGTAGCGGGCGATGTCGCTGGCGGTGGTGGCACCGTAGTTGTATTCGGTTTTGGTCGCGTCCGAGAGCAGGTCCTTGACGACGAAGTCGTTGTTGAGGTCCTGGCCCTTGAGCTCCTCGGCGAGCGCCTTCGCCTTGTCGACGGCGGCCTGGGACGCCACCGCGTGGCCGTCACCGCCCAACTGGTAGTACAGGTCGCGCTGGGGGCCCAGGGTGAATGCGACGATGTCCGCGTCGAACTTGGGCGCGTAGTGCGCCAGGCCGGCTGCGGTGCCGGAGGACCAGTAGGGATAGTTCGACGCTTCCCAGCGTTCGCGTCGCTCCGCGGATGCGACGGGAGAGCCCTCGCGGGAGTCCCGGTCCGTGAGCATCGCCTCGCGCAACGGGTTCATCCCCGTGGCCAGGTCGGTGGCCGTGCGGAGGTCCGCGGCCGTTCCGGTGAGCGCCTTGGACGCCACCTTCTTCATCTCGGGTCCGCCGATGTGCAGGGCGAAGCCGCCCGCGCAGCGGTCGAAGCGGCCCTGTGCGCCCAGGCTGATCGGCCGGTACGCCGGCTCGTCGTCCGGTGGGATTTCGATCGCCGACGCCGGGGCGGCGCTGATGAGGCCGGCCAGCAGGGCGGCGCTGGTGGCGAGGGCGGTGCCGGCGAGGCCGCGCCGGGCGGCGGCGCGAACGCCTGGGCTCCTGCCCCTCAAGAGTGTCGATCTTTGCACGTGTCTGCCTGTTCTCCGGAGCGAAGTGGACAGCCCGAAGGAAGGCGTGCGGATGTACGGGCGCTGGTCAGGCGCGAGTGATGTGTTCTTTGCCTTCCCCCAAGGCGTGAACTGACCGTTTCATGATCGCCCTTACCCGCGGTAGCGCCTTTCCGGCCATGTCTACCCGGGAGTAGGAAACGCACAGGGAATCCACAGGATCCCTCCGGGCCCCGGAACGCACCGAGGGCGGCGCTCCCGGTCCCGGTGGGGGAGTCGGGGGCGCCGCCCTCGGTCTCTGTGCGGCAGAGTGCGGACGGTCGGTCAGGCCTGGGTGGCGCTGCCCAGGTGGTGGACGCGGACCATGTTGGTCGTGCCCGGGACGCCGGGGGGCGAGCCGGCCGTGATGATCATGGTGTCGCCGGCGGCGTAGCGGCCCAGCTTGAGCAGCTCGCCGTCCACCAGGTCGACCATCGCGTCCGTGTTGTCCACGTGCGGGACGACGTAGGAGTCGACGCCCCAGCTCAGGGTGAGCTGGTTGCGGGTGTTCACGTCCGTGGTGAAGGCCATGATCGGCTGCGTGGCGCGGTAGCGCGACAGGCGGCGGGCCGTGTCGCCGGACTGGGTGAAGGCGATGAGCGCCTTGCCGTCGAGGAAGTCCGCGATCTCGCAGGCCGCGCGGGCGACGGAGCCGCCCTGGGTGCGCGGCTTCTTGCCCTGGACCAGCGGCTGGAGGCCCTTGGAGAGGAGCTCCTCCTCGGCCGCCGCGACGATCTTCGACATCGTCTTGACGGTCTCGATCGGGTAGGCGCCGACCGAGGACTCGGCCGACAGCATGACCGCGTCGGCGCCGTCGAGGATGGCGTTCGCGACGTCGGAGGCCTCGGCGCGGGTCGGACGGGAGTTGGTGATCATCGACTCCATCATCTGGGTCGCGACGATCACCGGCTTGGCGTTGCGGCGGCACATCTCGATGAGCCGCTTCTGGACCATCGGGACCTTTTCGAGCGGGTACTCCACGGCGAGGTCGCCGCGGGCCACCATGACCGCGTCGAAGGCGTCGACGACCGCCGCCATGTTCTCGACGGCCTGGGGCTTCTCGACCTTGGCGATGACGGGGACGCGGCGGCCCTCCTCGTCCATCACCTTGTGGACGTCCTTGACGTCGTTGGCGTCGCGGACGAAGGAGAGGGCGACCATGTCGCAGCCCATCCGCAGGGCGAAGCGCAGGTCGTCGACGTCCTTCTCCGACAGGGCGGGGACGTTCACGGCGGCACCCGGCAGGTTGATGCCCTTGTGGTCCGAGATGACACCGCCCTCGATGACGATGGTCTTGACCCGCGGGCCCTCGACCTCCGTCACCCGCAGTTCGACGTTGCCGTCGTTGATCAGGATCTGGTCACCCTTGGCGACGTCGCCCGGGAGGCCCTTGTAGGTGGTGCCGCAGATGGACTTGTCGCCCGGGACGTCCTCGGTGGTGATGGTGAACTCGTCACCGCGCACCAGCTCGACGGGACCCTCGGCGAAGGTCTCCAGACGGATCTTCGGACCCTGGAGGTCGGCGAGCACGCCGACCGCGCGCCCGGTGTCCTCGGAGACCTTCCGGACGCGGTCGTACCGCTCCTGGTGTTCTGCCTGGGATCCGTGGCTGAAGTTGAATCGGGCCACGTTCATACCTGCCTCGATGAGCGCTTTCAGCTGCTCATACGAGTCGACGGCGGGGCCCAGCGTGCAGACGATTTTGGAACGGCGCATGAAGCGGATCCTATCCGTTTGTTTCGTAGCGGAATATTCCGTCTGGTGGAAAGTCCAAGTGACTACTGGGTAACCAGCGCGTACGCCTGGGTCGCGATCTCCAGTTCCTCATCGGTCGGGACCACGGCCACGGCCACCCGGGCGTCCTTCGCCGACACCAGCCGGGGCTCGGTCGAGCGGACGGCGTTGGCCTCGGGGTCCAGCGCGAGGCCCAGCTCCTCCAGACCCGCCACCGCAGCCTCCCGGACGGCGGCCGCGTTCTCCCCGACGCCCGCCGTGAACACCACCGCGTCCACCCGGCCGAGTACCGCCGTATAGGCGCCGATGTACTTCTTCAGACGGTGGACGTACGCCGCCAGCGCGAGCCGGGCCGCCGGGTCGCCCCCGTCCGCCCGCCGCTGCACCTCGCGCATGTCGTTGTCGCCGCACAGACCCAGCAGACCGCTCTTCTTGTTCAGCAGCGAGTCGATCTCGTCGACGGACAGGCCGCCGACCCGGGCCAGGTGGAAGACGACCGCGGGATCCACGTCGCCCGAACGGGTCCCCATGACCAGGCCCTCCAGCGGGGTCAGGCCCATCGAGGTCTCCTCGCACACCCCGCCCCGGACGGCCGATGCCGAGGCCCCGTTGCCCAGGTGGAGCACGATCACGTTGACGTCCTCGACCGGCCTGCCCAGCAGCGCCGCCGTCGCCCGGGAGACGTAGGCGTGGGAGGTGCCGTGGAAGCCGTAGCGCCGGATGGCGTACTTGTCGGCCGTCGCCGCGTCGATCGCGTACCGGGCCACGTGCTCCGGCATCGTCGAGTGGAAGGCCGTGTCGAAGACGGCGACCTGCGGGACGTCCGCGCGCAGCGAGCGGGCCACCTCGATGCCGGTCACGTTCGCCGGGTTGTGCAGCGGGGCCAGCGGGATCAGGCTGCGGATCTCCGCGAGCACCTCGTCGTCGATCACCGTCGGCCGCGTGAAGCGGGTCCCGCCGTGCACCACCCGGTGCCCGACCGCGGCCAGCTCCGGGGAGTCCAGGCCCATGCCGTCGGCGGCCAGCTCCGCGGCGACCGCCTCCAGGGCGGCCTCGTGGTCGGCGATCGGGCCGAGCCGCTCGCGGGGGCCGGCCGCGGCGCCGGGGCCGGTGAGCGGTTCGTGCACGAGCCGGGAGGTCTCCTCGCCGATCCGCTCCACCAGCCCCGCCGCGAGGCGGGACCGGTCCGCCATGTCGAGGAGCTGGTACTTGACCGACGAGGAGCCGGAGTTGAGGACGAGTACGCGCGATGCGGTCACGGTGGCGGTCTTTCCTTCTTGCGGACGGAGGGAGGTCAGGCGGAGGCGGACGGCGCGCCCTGGGACTGCGCCTGGATCGCGGTGATGGCCACGGTGGTGACGATGTCCTGCACCAGCGCGCCCCGCGAGAGGTCGTTGACCGGCTTGCGCAGACCCTGGAGGACCGGGCCGACCGCGACGGCGCCCGCCGAACGCTGCACGGCCTTGTACGTGTTGTTGCCCGTGTTCAGGTCGGGGAAGATCAGCACGCTCGCCCGGCCGGCCACCTCGGAGTCCGGCAGCTTGGTCGCCGCGACCGAGGGCTCCACCGCGGCGTCGTACTGGATCGGACCCTCCACGGCCAGGTCGGGGCGGTGCGCGCGGACGATCTCGGTGGCCTTGCGGACCTTGTCGACGTCCGCGCCCGAGCCGGAGGTGCCGGTCGAGTACGAGAGCATCGCGATCCGCGGCTCCACGCCGAAGGCGGCGGCGGTCGCGGCGGACTGGACGGCGATGTCGGCGAGCTGCTCGGCGTTCGGGTCCGGGTTGACGGCGCAGTCGCCGTAGACGAGGACCTTGTCGGCCAGGCACATGAAGAAGACCGAGGAGACGATGGAGGCCTCCGGCTTGGTCTTGATGATCTCGAAGGCCGGACGGATGGTCGCGGCGGTGGAGTGCACCGAGCCGGAGACCATGCCGTCGGCGAGCCCCTGCTGGACCATCAGGGTGCCGAAGTAGTTGACGTCGGTGACCACGTCGGCGGCCAGTTCGACGGTCATGCCCTTGTGGGCGCGGGCCTGGGCGTAGTACTCGGAGAACCGTTCCCGCAGGGGGGAGGTCGCCGGGTCGATCAGCTGCGCGCCCGAGATGTCGAGGCCCAGGTCGCCGGCCTTCTTCAGGATGGCCTGCTCCTCGCCGAGCAGGGTCAGGTCGCAGACCCCGCGGCGCAGCACCACGTCGGCCGCGCGCAGCACGCGCTCCTCGGTGCCCTCGGGCAGGACGACGCGGCGCCGCTCGGCGCGGGCCCGCTCCAGCAGCTCGTGCTCGAACATCATCGGGGTGACCCGCTCGGACCGGGCCACGGACAGCAGCCCGCGCAGCTCGGCGGTGTCCACGTGCCGTTCGAAGAGGCCGAGGGCCGTCTCCAGCTTGCGCGGGGTCGCGGAGTTCAACCGGCTCTGCAGCGAGAAGAGTTCGGCGGCCGTGGGGAAGCTGTTGCCGGCCACCGACACCACCGGGGTGCCCGGGGCCAGCTTCGAGGCCAGGGTCAGGACCTCGTCGGTCGGGCGTTCGTTCAGGGTCAGCAGCACGCCCGCGATCGGAGGGGTCCCGGAGGTGTGCGCGGCCAGCGCCCCCACGACCAGGTCGGAGCGGTCCCCGGGGGTGACGACCAGGCAGCCGGGGGTCAGGGCGTTCAGGAAGTTCGGCAGCATCGCGCCGCCGAAGACGAAGTCCAGGGCGTCGCGCGCCAGCCCGGCCTCGTCGCCGAGGAGCACCTCGCCGCCGAGCGCCCGGGTGATCTGGGCGACGGTGGGGGCCGACAGGGACTTGTCGTCGGGCAGTACGTAGCAGGGCACCGGCAGCCGGGCGGCGAGCCGCTCGGCTATGAGGTCGCGGTCCTCGGCGGCCACCCGGTTGACGACCATCGCCACGACGTGGCAGCCCAGGCTCTCGTAGGCCCGGTGGGCGTTGCGCGCCTCGGCGCGCACGGCCTCGGCGGGGTGCTTGGTGCCGCCCACCACGGGGATGACGACGGCGCCGAGCTCGTTGGCGAGCCGGGCGTTCAGCGCGAGCTCGTCCGGGAGGTTCGTGTCGGCGTAGTCGGTGCCGAGGACCAGCATGACCTCGTAGTCGCGGGCCACCCGGTGGTAGCGGTCGACCAGTCGGGACACCAGCTCGTCGGTGCCCTTCTCGGCGAGGATCGCGGAGGCCTCCTCGTACTCCATGCCGTACGCCGTCGCGGCGTCCTGATCGATCCGGTAGCGGGCCTTGAGGAGGTCGAAGAGCCGGTCGGGGCCATCGTGCAGCAGCGGCCGGTACACGCCGACCCGGCCTGTCTGACGGGTCAGGAGCTCCATGATCCCCAGCTCGACGACCTGGCGGCCGTCCCCCCGCTCGATACCGGTCACGTACACGCTGCGCGTCACGCGTGCTCTCCGTCCCATGATGTGTGTGCCGGGCCGGCCCCGCCGCGGAGCGGGGAGATCTTCGACCCGGTTGTCCCGATTGGTGTGGGCTTGACCTCTTGACAATACCTCTGCCGATGGATACGACGCCCGCCGGGAAAAAGGCCTGGCGGGGAGGGTCGAAAGGCCCTGTGGGCGGATCCGCGCGGCGAGCGCACCCTCCGCGGACCGTGGAACAATCGGACGGGGTTCACCATTACGCCCTTCATCTTGTACGGCCGTACGCCCGCACGCGCCCGGCCGGGTACGACCAGGAGCAGGAGACACAGCACGATGCGTATCGGAGTTCTCACCGCAGGCGGCGACTGCCCGGGCCTGAACGCTGTCATCCGGTCGGTCGTACACCGCGCCGTGGTCGGTCACGGGGACGAGGTCATCGGTTTCGAAGATGGTTTCAAGGGCCTCCTCCACGGTCACTACCGCCCCCTCGACATCAACGCCGTCAGCGGCATCCTGGCCCGCGGCGGCACCATCCTCGGCTCGGCGCGCATGGAGCGCGCCCGGCTCCACGAAGCGGCCGAGAACGCGGCCGAGTTGGCCCGCCGCTACGAGATCGACGCGCTGATCCCGATCGGCGGCGAGGGCACCCTGACCGCCGCCCGGATGCTGTCCGAAGCCGGGATGCCGGTGGTCGGCGTACCGAAGACCATCGACAACGACATCTCCGCCACCGACCGCACCTTCGGCTTCGACACCGCCGTCATGGTCGCCACCGAGGCCATCGACCGCCTCAAGACCACGGCCGAATCGCACCAGCGCGTGATGGTGGTCGAGGTCATGGGCCGCCACGCGGGCTGGATCGCCCTGGAGTCGGGCATGGCCGGCGGCGCCCACGGCATCTGCCTGCCGGAGCGCCCGTTCGAGGTGGAGGCCCTGGTCAAGATGGTGGAGGAACGATTCTCCCGGGGCAAGAAGTTCGCCGTCATCTGCGTGGCGGAGGGCGCGCACCCGGCCGAGGGCTCCATGCCGTACGAGAAGGGCGCGATCGACGCCTACGGTCACGAGCGCTTCGCCGGCATCGGCAACCGCCTCGCCGTCGAGCTGGAACACCGCCTGGGCAAGGAGGCCCGCCCGGTCATCCTCGGTCACGTCCAGCGCGGCGGCACCCCCACCGCCTACGACCGCGTCCTCGCGACCCGCTTCGGATGGCACGCGGTGGAGGCCGTCCACCGCGGCGAGTTCGGCAACATGACCGCCCTGCGCGGCACCGACATCGTGATGGCCCCGCTCGCCCACGCGGTCACCGAGCTGAAGACCGTCCCGGAGAACCGGATGTACGAGGCCGAGTCGGTCTTCTGACCCGGTCCGACGGGCCCCGCCCGCCGGGACCTTGGACCCCAGTTGCGCGCCGAACGGCCCCGGGCGTCTCCCTCGCGGAGCGCCCGGGGCCGTTTCTTCGCAGGAGGGGGTGTGGCCTATCCCGCACCGCCGGCCAGTGCCCAGAACCGGTCCACGATCTCCGCGAGGAACTCCCGGCCCGCGTCCCCGGTCCCGGCCGCGCCCCCGCCGCCGCCCCAGCTCAGGGTGGCCACCATCCGCGACTGGTAGTCGTTGTGCATCGTCTCCAGGACCCGCTCCAGATGGGCCTTGGGCACCGGCAGCAGCTTGGCCAGCGGTTTCGTGTACGCCTGCCAGCGGGTGGTGACCGCGCTGCGCAGCAGTCCGGCGAGCTCCTCCTCCTTGCCGGTCGCCGCCACGAACTGGGCCAGGGTCAGGCCGAGCACCGAGGCGAGGGCCGCGGACTGCCGTTCGTTGCCCTTCCAGCGCCCGGAGTCCTCCATCTTCTGGTACGAGTTCGCGTCCAGCCCGATCCGCCGGGCCAGGTCCTCGGGGTCCAGGCCGCGCGCCATGCGGTGTTCGCGCAGGGAGACGGGCTCGGCGAGCAGCTCGCCGGGGGCGCACCAGAGCACGCCGGCGAGCGCCGTGAGCTCGGCGGAGGTGGGGGACTGTTCCCCCCGCTCCCACGCCATCACGGTTTCGGGCGCGACGAGCAGGCCGTACTGGGCGCGCAGGCCATAGGCGACATGACCGGGAGCCATGCCCAGGGCCGCGCGCAGGCGACGCGCGGCGGGGGCATTGAAAGGTGGGCTGGAGTGCACACGGCACACCGTAGGAGTGGCCGAGGGGTGGCGACTACCAACCAATCAAACAAGCTCATAACTCGTAGGAAAGTCCTATGGAGTTTGATGCTTTGGGTCGGTTTCCCGGCGACTGTCCGGTAATCGGATTAAGCGAAGATCCAATATCAGCGTACGGATTCGGCCACTCCATTTCAGGCGCCTTCCGCAAACTCATGGAGTGATCCCCGTCACAGGGCCCGAACCGGACATCCACCCCGTACGTGATCCGTATCGGGGACCCTCGCACACGGGGGTGGCGAGGGTCCCCCGGCCCGCCGACCCTTGCCTTGACGTCGGCGTCAAGCCCTACGGTCGGTCCATGCGCATCGGCGAACTGGCGGAGCGGGCCGGGACCAGCACACGGACCCTCAGGTACTACGAATCACGCGGGCTGCTGGCCGCCCGGCGGACCGGCAACGGCTACCGCGACTACGACGAGGACGACCTGCGGCTGCTGCGGCAGATCCGCACCCTCCAGGACTTCGGCTTCGAACTGGAGGAGACCCGCCCCTTCGTCGACTGCCTGCGCGCCGGCCACCCGGCCGGGGATTCCTGCCCGGCCTCGCTCGCCGTCTACCGGCGCAAACTCGACGAGCTCGACGGCCTCATCGGCCGGCTGGCCGACGTCCGCGAGCAGGTCGCCCGGCAGCTCGCCGCCGCCGAGGAAGAGACCGGTGCCGGCACCGGCACAGGGGAGAGGGACGGGGAACCGCCCACGCCGCGCTGCGAGATGACCGGCTGATCTCTGACCACCCGCACGAGAGGGGAACCACATGATCCACGCCCAGGGCGTACCCGAAGTGACCGACGCCGACTTCACCGCGGAGGTACTGGAGGAACGCGGCCGGCCCGTCCTGGTGGAGTTCACCGCGGACTGGTGCGGACCCTGCCGCCAGCTCGCCCCCGTCCTGTCCGCCGTCGCGGCCGAGGAGACGGACCGGCTCAAGGTCGTCCAGATCGACGTCGACCGCAACCCGGCCACCGCCGCCCGCTACGGCGTCCTGGCCACCCCGATGCTGTTCGTCTTCCGGGGCGGCGAACCCGTCCGCCAGCTCGTCGGCGCCCGCGCCAAGCGCAGGCTGCTCCAGGAACTCGAAGAGCACCTGGAGCAGCGGCCGGCCGCTACGGCCTGAGCCAGACCGTCGCCATCGGCGGGAGCGTCATCCGCAGGCTCGCCGCACGCCCCTGGGCCGGTACCGGCTCGGGGCGCAGCGCACGGGCGTGGTGGACGCCGCTCCCGCCGTACGGTTCGAGGTCGGTGTTGAGGACCTCGCGCCACTGACCCACCTCCTGCGGCACCCCGATCCGGTAGCCGTGCCGCACCACCGGGGAGAAGTTCGACACGCACAGCAGCGGCGAGCCGTCCCGCGCGAACCGCAGGAACGCGAACACGTTGTCGTCGGAGGCGTCCGCCTCCACCCACGCGAAGCCCTCCGGCACGCTGTCGCGCTCCCACAGCGCCGGCGAGGCCGTGTACGTGCGGTTCAGGTCGCGCACCAGGTTCCGGACGCCCAGGTGGTCACCGGCCGCCGGGTACGCGGAGTCCAGCACCCACCAGTCCGGGCCGTACGTCTCCGACCACTCCGAACCCTGCGCGAACTCCTGCCCCATGAACAGCAGCTGCTTGCCGGGATGGGCCCACATGAAGCCCAGGTACGCCCGGTGCGTGGCCCGCTGCTGCCACCAGTCGCCCGGCATCTTCGACACCAGCGAACGCTTGCCGTGCACCACCTCGTCGTGCGAGATCGGCAGCACGTAGTTCTCGCTGAACGCGTACACCATCCCGAAGGTCATGTCGTGGTGGTGGTACTTGCGGTGCACCGGCTCCTTCGACACGTACCGCAGCGTGTCGTGCATCCAGCCCATGTTCCACTTCAGCCCGAAGCCCAGCCCGCCCGCGTCCGTCGGCCGCGTCACCCCGTTCCAGGCCGTCGACTCCTCCGCGATCGTCATCACCCCCGGGCAGCGCCGGTACACGGTCGCGTTCATCTCCTGGAGCAGCGCCACCGCGTCCAGGTCCTCCCGGCCGCCCTGCGCGTTCGGCGACCAGTCGCCCTCGTCGCGCGAGTAGTCCAGGTACAGCATCGACGCCACCGCGTCCACGCGCAGCCCGTCCACGTGGAACTCCTGGCACCAGTACACGGCGTTGGCGACCAGGAAGTTGCGGACCTCCTTGCGGCCGTAGTCGAACTCCAGCGTCCCCCAGTCCGGGTGCGCCGCCCGCCGCGGGTCCTGGTGCTCGTACAGCGGCCGCCCGTCGAACTCGGCCAGCGCCCAGTCGTCGCGCGGGAAGTGCGCGGGGACCCAGTCGACGATCACCCCGATCCCGGCCCGGTGCAGCGCGTCGACGAGGAGGCGGAAGTCGTCCGGCGTGCCCATCCGCGAGGTCGGCGCGTAGAACCCGGTGACCTGGTAGCCCCAGGACCCGCCGAAGGGGTGCTCGGCGACCGGCATCAGCTCCACGTGCGTGAACCCCAGCTCCTTCACGTACGCCGGCAGCTGCTCCGCCAGCTGCCGGTACGAGAGCCCCGGCCGCCAGGACGCCAGGTGCAGCTCGTACACCGACAGCGGCGCCTGGTGCGGCTCCAGTGCCCCGCGCCGCGCCATCCACTCCGCGTCCTGCCACTCGTACCGGGAGGCGGTCACGATCGAGGCGTTGGCCGGCGGGACCTCCGCGTACCGGGCCATCGGGTCGGCGCGCAGGGTGTGGCCGCCGTCCGGGCGGGTGATCTCGTACTTGTACAGGGCGCCCTCGGCCACCCCCGGCAGGAACAGCTCCCACACGCCGCTCGCGCCCAGCGAGCGCATCGGGTACGCGACCGCGTCCCAGTACGAGAAGTCCCCGGTCACCCGCACGCCCAGGGCGTTGGGCGCCCACACCGTGAACCGGGTGCCCGCCACCCCCTGGTGCTCCATCGGCTGCGAGCCGAGCGCCGTCCACAGCTCCTCGTGCCGGCCCTCGCCGATCAGGTGCAGGTCCAGCTCGCCGAGGGCGGGCAGGAACCGGTAGGGGTCGTGGACCTCGATCTCGTCGCTGTCGTACGTCACCAGCAGCCGGTAGTCCGGCACCCCGGTCAGCGGCAGCAGCCCGGAGAACAGCCCGTCCCCGTCGTCGAAGAGTTCCGCCCGCAGCCCCTTGGCGACGACCGTGACGGTCTTCGCGTACGGGCGCAGCACCCGGAAGGCCACCCCGCCGCGCTGCGTGCGGGCCCCCAGCACCGCGTGCGGGTCGTGGTGGCGGCCCTCCAGCAGCCGGGCCCGTTCCTCCGCCGCCAGCGCGGGGGCCGGCCGCACCCCGTGGGGCGGGGCGGCGCGGCGGGCCCGGGGGGTGCGGGACCCCTTCGGCGCGGCAGGTGCGGCAGGCGCGGCCGGAGCGGCGGGCTCGGGTGCGGCCTTGTCGCGGACGGTCGGTGACGGCTGTCGTGCGGCGCTCACGCGAGCGGCCTCCTCGGGGGCTTCGGGTGGGGAGTGGTGCCGGGGGTGACCGGCGGGGGCATGCGGTGGGCGGGTCGCTGGGGTTCCGACAGGCGGCGGATCGCCGCCATCGGGACGTGCAGCCAGTCGGGGCGGTGCCGGGACTCGTAACGGGCCTCGTACACCGCCTTGTCGGTCTCGTACGCGCGCAGCAGCACCGGGTCCTCGCGGGGGTCGCGGCCGGTGGTGCGGGCGTAGCCCTCGCAGAACGCGGAGCGGCAGGCGTCCGCCCAGGCGGGGGCGAACGGCCGGTGCGAGCGGGCGGCGTAGTCGAAGGAGCGCAGTATCCCGGCGATGTCGCGCACGGCCGGTTCGGGCCGGCGCCGGTCGGCCAGCGGCCGCGCGGGCTCCCCCTCGAAGTCGATCAGCGCCCAGCTGCCGTCGGCGGTGCGCAGGGTCTGCCCCAGGTGCAGGTCGCCGTGGATGCGCTGGGCGGGGACCCCGGCGCCCCGGGAGGCGGCCAGGGCGTCGAAGGCCCCGCGCAGCCCGGCCTCGTAGGGCTGGAGGGCGGGTACCTCGCGGACGGTGGCGGCGAGCCGCGCGGTCATCCCGGCGGCGAGCCGGGCCGTCTGCTCGGGGCCGAGCGCCAGGGTGGGCAGGGCGGCGGCGAGGGCGCTGTGCACCTCGGCGGTGGCCCGGCCCAGCGCGTGCGCCTCGGCGGTGAAGTCGGCCCCGGCGCCGAGCCGGCGCAGCGCCAGCTGCCAGCCGTCGTCGGAGCCGCGCAGGTAGGGCTGGAGGACGCCCAGGGTCAACGGTTCTCCACCGGGCAGCTCGGCCTCGTACCAGGCGACGGGCGCGGGCACCCGGGCGCAGCCGGCGGCGGCCAGTGCTCTGGGCAGCTCCAGGTCGGGGTTGACCCCGGGGCCGACCCGGCGGAAGACCTTCAGGATGTACGCGTCCCCGTAGATCAGCGAGGAGTTGGTCTGCTCCCCGGACAGCGGCCGGGGGGTGAGCCCGGCCGGGACCGGGGCCCCGGGGTCCCGGTCGAAGCGCAGCGGCCCCAGGGCGCCGGGGGAACGCAGCCGCTCCAGCAGCATCGAGGCGAGCCGGGGGTCGCCCAGCGCCTCGTAGACCGTGCGGCCCGTGTACGGCCCGGACTCGACGTGCCCGATCAGGGCGGGGCCGAGGGCGGGCGGCAGGGGCGACGGGCGGATCCCGAGCAGGAGTTGGTAGCAGTCCCCGTCCACGTCGAGGAGCAGGTGCAGCAGGCCGGGGGTGGATCCCGGCGGCAGCAGCTCGGCCGCGGAGACGGTCCTGAGCCTGCTGATGGCGCGGCCCTTGCCCGCGAACCAGCGCTGGGCGGGCAGCCAGGCCCGCAGCATCGGCTCCAGCGGGGCGATCCCGGCGGCCCGGTCGGCCGCCAGCCGGCTCCGGGCGGATGCAGCCTCCGACATGGCGTCGCGTCCTTTCCCCGGGCCGTCACAGAATGCGCAGAGTGTCCCGGATGCGCGGCAGTTGCTTCTCCGGTATGGGCGAGTGTCGGGTCAGGATGATCCGTACAGGGGCGGGCGATTGACCCGAATGAGTGCCCGCCCCGTACATCGGCCCGTCAGTCGGCGCGCTTCTCGCTCCGCAGGCGGAACCAGTAGAAGCCGTGGCCCGCCAGGGTCAGCAGGTACGGCCACTCGCCGATCGGCGGGAAGCGCACGTCACCCGTGAGCTCCACCGGGACCCGCCCGTTGAACGACCGCAGATCGAGCTCGGTGGGCTGCGCGAAGCGCGAGAAGTTGTGCACGCACAGCACCAGGTCGTCCCCGTACTCGCGCAGGAACGCGAGCACCGCCGGGTTCGACGACGGCAGTTCGGTGTACGAGCCGAGTCCGAAGGCCGGGTTCGCCTTGCGGATCTCGATCAGCCGCCGGGTCCAGTGCAGCAGTGAGGAGGGCGACGCCATGGCCGCCTCGACATTGGTGACCTGGTACCCGTGGACCGGGTCCATGATGACCGGCAGGTTCAGCCTGCCCGGATCGCAGGAGGAGAAACCGGCGTTGCGGTCCGGGGTCCACTGCATCGGCGTGCGGACCCCGTCGCGGTCGCCCAGCCAGATGTTGTCGCCCATGCCGATCTCGTCGCCGTAGTAGAGCACCGGCGAGCCGGGCAGCGACAGCAGCAGGGCCGTGAACAGCTCCATCTGGTTGCGGTCGTTGTCCAGCAGCGGGGCGAGCCGGCGCCGGATGCCGATGTTGGCCCGCATCCGCGGGTCCTTGGCGTACTCGGCGTACATGTAGTCGCGCTCTTCGTCCGTGACCATTTCGAGGGTGAGCTCGTCGTGGTTGCGCAGGAAGATGCCCCACTGGCAGCGGTCCGGGATCGCCGGGGTCTTGGCCAGGATTTCGGAGACGGGGTAGCGGGACTCTCTTCGGACCGCCATGAAGATGCGCGGCATGACGGGGAAGTGGAACGCCATGTGGCATTCGTCCCCGCCCTTCGCGTAGTCGCCGAAGTAGTCGACGACGTCCTCGGGCCACTGGTTGGCCTCGGCGAGCAGCACCGTGTCCGGGTAGTGCGCGTCGATCTCCGCCCGGACCCGCTTGAGGAGCCGGTGGGTACGGGGGAGGTTCTCGCAGTTGGTGCCCTCCTCGGCGTACAGGTAGGGCACGGCGTCGAGGCGGAAGCCGTCGATGCCGAGGTCCAGCCAGAAGCGCAGGGCGGAGACGATCTCCTCCACCACGGCCGGGTTCTCGTAGTTGAGGTCCGGCTGGTGCGAGAAGAAGCGGTGCCAGTAGTACTGCTTGCGTACGGGGTCGTACGTCCAGTTCGAGGTCTCGGTGTCGACGAAGATGATGCGGGCGTCCTGGTACTGCTTGTCGTTGTCGGCCCACATGTAGTAGTCGCCGTACGGTCCGTCCGGGTCCTTGCGCGACTGCTGGAACCACTCGTGCTGGTCGCTCGTGTGGTTCATGACGAAGTCGATGATCACCCGCATGCCGCGGGTGTGGGCCGCGTCCACGAACTCCACGAAGTCGGCGAGGTCGCCGAACTCGGGAAGCACGGACGTGTAGTCGGAGACGTCGTAGCCCCCGTCGCGCAGGGGCGAGGCGAAGAACGGCGGCAGCCACAGGCAGTCGACGCCGAGCCACTGGAGGTAGTCCAGCTTCGCGGTGAGCCCCTTGAGGTCACCCACGCCGTCGCCGTTGCTGTCGTGGAAGGAGCGGACGAGCACCTCGTAGAAGACCGCCCGCTTGAACCAGTCGGGATCGCGGTCCTTGGCGGGGGTGTCCTCGAAGGTGTCGTGGACGGGATCGTTGATCATCATGTGGTGGGTGACCCTCCGGTGGGCGGGGACGGTCGCAGGGCGGCCAGTACGTGCGCGGGCGTGCGGCCCGGTTCCAGGCGCACGTAGTTCGCCCTGCCCCAGTGGTAGGTCTCGCCGGTGAGCTCGTCGCGCACCGCGAGGGACCCGTGCCAGTCGAGGCCGAGTACCGGCATGTCCAACGAGACCGTCGCCTCCTGGGTGTGGTGCGGATCGAGGTTGACGACCACCAGTACGGAATTGGCTCCGGCGTGCTTCGAAAAGGCGATCACCTGTTCGTTGTCGGTCGTGTGGAAGTGGATGTCGCGCAACTGCTGGAGTGCGGGGTTGCGCCGGCGGAGCCGGTTCAGGGTGGTGATCAGCGGGGCGATGGAACGGCCCTCGCGGTCGGCGGCGGCCCAGTCGCGGGGCCGCAGCTCGTACTTCTCGGAGTCCCGGTACTCCTCGCTGCCCTCGCGCACCGGCTCGTTCTCGCAGAGCTCGTAGCCCGCGTAGACGCCCCAGGTGGGGGAGAGGGTGGCGGCGAGGACCGCCCGGACCTCGAAGGCCGGCCGGCCTCCCTTCTGCAGGTACTCGTGCAGGATGTCCGGCGTGTTCACGAAGAAGTTCGGCCGCATCACGGAGGCCGAACGGTCCCCGGACAGCTCGGTGACGTACTCGGTCAGCTCGGCCTTGGTGTTGCGCCAGGTGAAGTACGTGTACGACTGCTGGAAGCCGATCGCGGCGAGCGCGCGCATCATGGCGGGCCGGGTGAAGGCCTCCGCCAGGAAGATCACGTCGGGGTCGGACTTGTTGATGTCCGCGATCACCTTCTGCCAGAACACGACCGGCTTGGTGTGCGGATTGTCCACGCGGAAGATCCGGACGCCGTGCTCCATCCAGTGCCGCAGGATCCGGACCGTCTCCGCGACGATGCCGGCCATGTCGGCGTCGAAGTGGATCGGGTAGATGTCCTGGTACTTCTTCGGCGGGTTCTCGGCATAGGCGATCGTCCCGTCCGCGCGGTGGCGGAACCACTCCGGGTGCTTCTCCACCCACGGGTGGTCCGGGGAGCACTGGAGGGCGAAGTCGAGCGCGATCTCCATGCGCAGCTCGCGGGCGCGCGCGACGAAGGCGTCGAAGTCCTCGATGGTGCCGAGCTCGGGGTGTACGGCGTCGTGCCCGCCCTCCGTGGAACCGATCGCCCACGGCACGCCCGGATCCCAACTCCCCGCAGAAAGAGTGTTGTTGGGTCCCTTGCGGTAGGTGGACCCGATGGGGTGGACGGGCGGCAGGTACACCACGTCGAAGCCCATGGCGGCGATGGCCGGCAGCCGCTCGGCGGCCGTCCGGAAGGTGCCGCTGACCGGCGCCCCGCCCGGTTCGACCACCGCGCCCTCCGAGCGCGGGAACATCTCGTACCAGGAACCGAAGAGGGCCCGCTTGCGTTCGACCTGGAGGGGCAGCGCCTTGGCCGCGGTGACCAGCTCCCGGTACGGGCGCTTGGCGAGCGCCGCGTCGACGGCCGGTGCGAGCGCGGCCGCGTACCGCCGCTCCACCGGCCGCTCCTCGTCGCGCATCGCGTCGGCCGCCGCCAGTACGGCCTCGCGTCCGTCGCGCTTGGGGATCTTGGCCGCGGCGCGGGTGTACAGCTCCGCGCCTTCGAGCAGGGTCAGTCCGGTGTCGAGGCCCGCCGGGATCTTGATGGCGGCGTGGGCGCGCCAGGTGGCGACCGGATCGCTCCACGCCTCGACGGTGTAGGTCCACCTCCCCTCGATCTCGGCGGACACCCGGGCCCCCCACCGGTCGGTGCCGGGGGCGAGCTCGTTCAGGGGGACGGGCGGGCGCAGCCGCCCGCTGGGATCGCGCAGGACGACGTGCGCGCCGACGGCGTCGTGGCCCTCGCGGAACACGGTGGCGGAGATCTCGAAGACCTCGTCCACGACCGCCTTGGCGGGTCTGGCGCCGCAGTCGACGGCGGGGCGGACGTCCAGCACGGGAATGCGACCGATCATGATGGGATCACCTGGGGGCAGTTCGCAGGGCTCGGTGACAACAGGCCAGCCGCGATGGCGGCTGGTAGTGCACGCTCTGTTCGCTCTGTTTCTAGCCGCTCGGAAGACGGCTGGGCTGCGGGCATGGCCGCTCCTGTCCGCGTTCACTCGGGTGGCGGGGAAAGGTTGGGGGCGGGTGCGCCGTGCGTGTACCGCGCGTACCCGCAGAGCCCTGCCCCACTCACACCCCGCCCAATCCGTGCTGTTGGTTAACTACTCGTACGTAGTGGCACGCGGAAGTCCAGGGGATGGATCGACATCCACCGAGGCTCCGTCAAGTCGGCCGGGAGCAGCCCTTGTCCAGCGAGATGTCCCCCACCCCACCCACCACCAGGGCCCCACAGCCGGTGTTCGCACTGCCCTGCGGGATGGAGTTGCGGCCCTGGGGGGAGGCGGACGCCCCGGTCCTCGTGGAGGCCTACGAGGACCCCGGCATACGCCACTGGAACCGGCCCGAGCCGGAAACCCCGGAGTCGGCCGTCGCCCGCGTCCGGCGCTGGGGCCTGCGCTGGGAGGCGGGGGAGGCCGCGTTGTGGGCGCTGGCCGACCCGGGTCCGGCGCCGGCCGTCGGGCTCGTCGGGCTCGGCGACATCGATGTGAGCGGCGGCAGCGCGGAGTTCCTGTACTGGCTGCTGCCCCGCGGGCGCGGGCGCGGCGCGACGGTGCAGGGCGTCCGGGCCGTCTCCCGGTGGGCCTTCGACGGCCTCGGCCTGCACCGGCTGCGGATCTGCCACTCCGTGGCCAACCCGGCCTCCTGCGCCGTGGCCGTCCGGGCGGGCTTCCCCCTGGAGGGCACGATGCGCGGCGCCCTCCACCACGCGGACGGCTGGCACGACGAGCACCTGCACGCCCGGCTGGCGACGGACCCGGAGACGGCGTAGCCGGTGGACGCCGCGCAGGCGCTGTTCCCGTACGTCGGGCCGCCGGGCCCGGCCGCCCTCGTCCGCCCCGGGGTCCGCGGGCGCGCCGTGCGCGGCCCGGGGGACCTGGAGCCCCTCCCCGCAGACCCGGGCGAGCCCTGCACCTACGTGGTCGACCGGGAGGGGGTGCTGCGGATCGCCCCCCGGCGCAGCGAGCACGTCGTCTGCGCGGGCGGCGAACCGGTACGGGCCGCCGGGGAGATGGGCTTCCTGCGGGGCCTGCGGGGCGCCGCCGGGCCGTGGACGGTGGACGCGGTGAGCAACCTGTCCACCGGCTACTGCCCCGACCTGACGGCCTGGCGGGCCGTCGCCGCCGCCCTGGACCGGGCCGGGATCCACCGCCCGGAGGGCTTCACCCACGCGGTGGTCTTCCGCCGGTGCGAGAGCTGCCGCGCGTGCAACGTCGTCCGGGAGGACTGGTACGTGTGCGCCCTGTGCGACGCCGACCTGCCGGCCCGGTGGAACATCGGCCACGGGAGCTGACGCCGGCGGTCCGCCGCGCCCCGCGCACGCGGGACAATGCCCGGCATGGGCCTGACGGAGCAGCTCGGACATCCCGACCCCCGGCAACGGGAGGCCGCCGCACGCCGGGTGGCGCTGCAGGTGTGGGAGCCGGAGGCGGAGGAGGAGATCGGCGCCGCCCTCGTGCGGGCCGCCGGCGCCGAGACGGAAGCCGGCCCGCTCGCGGCGCAGCTCGACGCGCTGCCCGCCGTCGAGGCGGGGCTCACCGACGAGGGCCTGCACCGGCTCGGCCTGGTCCGATCCGAGGCCCCCGTGCTCGCCCGGCTCCTCGCGCGGGCCGGCCGGCTCCAGATCTCCGCGCCCGTGCGGCCCAGCGGCGCCGCCACCCTGGCCGTCGTGCGCTGCCTGCGCGGGGCGCCGCGCACCGGGCTGTGGCTGCGCACCCCGGACGGGGAGTGGACCGTACTGGAGCGCATCGAGCTCTACGGCCGGGCCGCCGACCGCCTCGACTCCGGGCTGACCGGGCGGGTGCTGCTCTCCGGGCCCGGGGCGCGCGCCCTGGGGGAGTGGGAGCGCCTCGACGCCGACCCCCGCCCGCGGGAGTGCGTACGGGGGCTGCGCGCGCCCGACCCCCGCGTCCGCGCCCTGGCCGCCGCCGGGGCGGCGGAAGTGGCCGCAGCCGCGGGCACGGCCGGAGCCGCGGGCACGGCCGGAGCGGGCGGTGCCGCCGCAGCGGGCGGTCCGGGCGGTGCGGGCGCACCCGCCGGAGCCGTCGGAGCGGGCGCACCCGCCGTCGGCCCGGAGGCGGGCCGGATGCTCTGCGCCGCCCTGGCCCGTGCCGCCGCCACCGAGCCCGACCCGGCCGCCCTGGAGTCCGAGCTCGCGGCCCTCCTGGCCCTGGCCCCCTTCCTCGGCCCCCCGGCCCTCGCGCTCCTGCACGCCCTGGACCCCGCCACCCTCCCGGCGAGGGCCCGCACTTGCCTGGACGCGCTGCTGCGGCCCGGCCGCCCGGGCTGAGGCGGGATGGCCCGCGGCCGGAGCCGACGCTAGCCTTCCGGGGGCGTTGCGCGGGTGCACAGCGTGGTGCGGCCGCTCCTATCCGTCATCCCCTGCGAAGGTGGTACACGTGAAGGCCATCCGTCGATTCACCGTGCGCCCCGTCCTCCCGGAACCCCTGATGCCGCTCGCCGAACTCGCGCGCAACCTGCGCTGGTCGTGGCATACGGAAACCCGCGAACTCTTTCAATCCGTCGATCCCGAGGGCTGGCAGGCCGCCGGCGGTGACCCCGTCCGGCTGCTCGGGTCCGTGCCCGCCGCCCGGCTGGAGGAACTCGCCGCCGACCGGCGGTTCCTGCGGCGGCTCGCCGTCGCCGTGGCCGACCTCGACGACTACGTCCACGGCGGGAGGTGGTACCAGAGCCAGGAGAACACCGCCGAGCTCCCCGCCGCCATCGCCTACTTCTCCCCCGAGTTCGGGATCACCGCCGCGCTGCCGCAGTACTCGGGCGGCCTCGGGATCCTGGCCGGCGACCACCTGAAGGCCGCCAGCGACCTCGGCGTCCCCGTCATCGGTGTCGGGCTGCTGTACCGGCACGGCTACTTCCGCCAGTCCCTCTCGCGCGACGGCTGGCAGCAGGAGCACTACCCCGTCCTGGACCCCCACGAGCTGCCCCTGACCCTGTTGCGCCACGAGGACGCGACTCCCGCCCGGGTGTCCCTCACGCTGCCGGGCGGGCGGTCGTTGCACGCGCACATCTGGCAGGCCCGCGTCGGGCGGGTGCCGTTGCTGCTGCTCGACTCCGACGTCGAGGACAACGACGCCGCCGCCCGCGAGGTGACCGACCGGCTCTACGGCGGCGGCAGCGACCACCGCCTGCTCCAGGAGATGCTGCTCGGCATCGGCGGCGTCCGCGCCGTGCGCGCCTACTGCGGGATCACCGGGCACGCCGCCCCGGAGGTCTTCCACACCAACGAGGGCCACGCCGGCTTCCTGGGTCTGGAGCGCATAAGGGAACTGGAGGGGGAGCAGGGGCTCGGCTTCGACGCCGCCGTCGAGGCGGTGCGCGCCGGGACCGTGTTCACCACGCACACCCCCGTGCCCGCGGGCATCGACCGCTTCGAGCGGTCCCTGCTCGCCCGGCACTTCGGCGAGGGCGGCGAGCTGCCCTCCGTACCGGTCGACCGGATCCTGGAGCTCGGGGCCGAGACCTTCCCGGGCGGTGACCCCGGGGTGTTCAACATGGCCGTCATGGGGCTGCGCCTGGCCCAGCGCGCCAACGGGGTCTCCACCCTCCACGGGGCGGTCAGCCGCGGCATGTTCGCCGGGCTCTGGCCGGGCTTCGACGCGGCCGACGTGCCCATCGCGTCCGTCACGAACGGGGTGCACGCCCCGACCTGGGTGGCCCCCGAGGTGATGCGGCTCGGCGCCCGCCAGATCGGGTCCGGGCGAACCGAGGACGCCCTCGCGGTCGGCGGTTCGCCGCGCTGGGACGCGGTCGCGCAGATCGCGGACCAGGACGTGTGGGACGTGCGCCGGGCCCTGCGCGAGCAGCTGGTGCAGGAGGTGCGGGACCGGTTGCGGGCCTCGTGGAAGCAGCGCGGGGCCGCCGACGCCGAACTGGGCTGGGTGGACTCCGTCCTGGACCCGGACGTGCTGACCATCGGGTTCGCCCGCCGGGTGCCCTCGTACAAGCGGCTCACGCTGATGCTCCGCGATCCCGAGCGGCTGCGCCGGCTGCTCCTGGACCCCGACCGGCCCGTGCAGATCGTCGTCGCGGGCAAGGCGCACCCGGCCGACGACGGCGGGAAGCGGCTGGTGCAGGAACTGGTGCGCTTCTCCGACGACCCGCGGGTGCGCCACCGGATCGTGTTCCTGCCCGACTACGGCATGGCCATGGCCCAGAAGCTCTACCCGGGCTGTGACGTCTGGCTGAACAACCCGCTGCGGCCGCTGGAGGCCTGCGGCACCAGCGGGATGAAGGCGGCGCTCAACGGGTGCCTCAACCTGTCCGTCCTCGACGGCTGGTGGGACGAGTGGTTCGAGCCCGACTTCGGCTGGGCGATCCCCACCGCCGACGGCCTGGGCACCGACGAGGACCGGCGCGACGACCTGGAGGCGGGCGCCCTCTACGAGTTGATCGAGAGCCGCGTCGCACCCCGCTTCTACGACCGGACGGGGCGGACGGGGCTGCCCGTGCGGTGGATCGAGATGGTCCGCCGCACCCTGGTGTCCCTGGGCCCGAAGGTGCTCGCGGGGCGGATGGTGCGGGAGTACGTGGAGCGCCTCTACACCCCCGCCGCCCTCTCCCACCGGGCCCTGGATCCCGCCGCCGCGCGGGACCTCGCCTGGTGGAAGGGGCGCGTACGGGCGGCCTGGCCACGGGTGGCGGTCGAGCACGTGGAGGCCGTCGCCGCGGCGCCCGTCGGGGGCACCGCCGAGCTGGGCGCCACCCTCACCCTGCGGGTCCGGGTGGCGCTGGACTCGCTGGCACCCGATGACGTGGAGGTGCAGGCCGTCGCGGGCCGGGTCGACGCGCAGGACGTGATCCGGGACGCGCGGACCTTCCCGCTGAAGCCAGCCGCCGGCCCGGACCTGGAGGGCCGCTGGGTCTACGAGGGCCCGCTCGCCCTCGACCGCACGGGGCCCTTCGGCTACACCGTGCGGGTCCTGCCGAGCCACCCGCTGCTGGCGACGGCGGCCGAACTGGGACTGGTCGCCGCCCCGGTGGACGCCGAACCGGTGGGCGGCGTGGTGCTGCGCTGACGCGGTGACGTCAGGGGGCGGGCGGCGGGTCCACCAGCCGCTGCCCGTCCTCCACCAGCATCCCGGCCCGCTTCACACTGCGCAGGGTCGGGATCACCTCCACCTGGCCGACGCCGTCCACGGCGCCGATCCGCTCGGTCAGGTACGTGTAGAGCGCGTCGGTGTCCCGGCACACCACCACGGCCATGAGGGAGGACGCCCCCGTCACGGCCGCCGCGAACGGCACCTCCCGGTGGCCCGCCAGCGCGCGGCCCACCTCCGCCAGCCGGGCCGGCGGGACGGTCAGCGCCAAGGTGGCCTCCGCCTCGTAGCCGAAGAGCGACGGGACGAACTCCACGTCGAAGAAGAGCGCCCCCAGATCGCGCAGCCGCTCCACCCGCCGCCGGGCGGTCGATTCCGACAGACCGGTGGCGCGGGCCAGGTCCGGATACCCGGTGCGGCCGTCCCGGCCCAGCAGCGAGAGCAGGGCCAGCTCCGTCTCGTCCAGGACGTACCGCTCCTGAGCGGGCTCGACGGGGGGCCGCTCCAGCGCCGCGATCTGGTCGGGCCGCAGCACGTCCACGCCCGCCCACGCGTCGGGCCCGCCGAAGAACTTCCGCAGGATGGTGTGGGCGCTGATCCCGGTCACCCGGCGGGTGCGCGGCAGCTTCTCCAGCAGCAGGGCGTCCCGGTCCTTGCGGGTCCGGGCCCGGGTCATGCAGTGGATCTCCGTACCGCCCGAGTTCAGCGTCACCCACGCGATGTCCGGACGGCGGGCGAGCGCCTCCGCCACCGGGAGCGCCGCGTCGGGGGCGCACTGCACCCGCAGCCAGGACTCGAACAGGCCGACGCGGCTGCCCTGCGGCAGCCCCACGACCCGGACCAGGCCCTCGGTCCGCAGGCGCCGGTAGCGGCGTACGACCGTCTGGTCGGAGACCTCCAGCACCTCGGCGATCCGGCTGAAGGGGGCCCGGCCGTCGATCACGAGGGCCTGGACCAGGCACTGGTCGAGGGCATCCAGCTCCACGTCTTTCATGGTTTCCATCATCGCAGGCGCTTCGATGGGGGAAATCCGGCAGGACGAGGTCGCTGGGTGGGGGGCGGGCGCGGGGCGCTGAGACCTTGGGGCGCCGGGACCCACACCGCTCCCGGGATCAGCGACCGAGGAGAACCCCCATGCGCAAATGGCTCCCCCTGACGGCCGTGTGCCTCGGGGCCTTCATGCTGCTGGTCGACGTCACGATCGTGACCGTCGCCCTGCCGGACATGGCGAAGGACATGAACACCGGCTTCGCCGGACTCCAGTGGGTGATGGACGTCTACGCCCTCGCCCTGGCCGCCCTGCTGCTCGGCGCGGGCTCGCTCGCCGACCGGATCGGGCGCCGCCGCGTCTACCTCGGCGGCCTCGCCGTCTTCGCCGCCGCCTCCCTCGCCTGCGGTCTGGCGACCGGTCCGGAGGCCCTGATCGCCTTCCGCGCCGTCCAGGGGCTCGGCGGCGCGGCGATGTTCGCCACCACCATGGCCCTGCTCAGCTCCGCCTATCAGGGCCGCGACCGGGGGATCGCCTTCGGCGTCTGGGGAGCGGTCAACGGCGCGGCCGCCGCGGCCGGACCGATCGTCGGCGGGCTGCTGACCGAGCACTTCGGCTGGCGCTGGATCTTCTTCATCAACCTGCCCTTCTGCGCCCTGGCCGTCTACGTGACCCTCAAGGCGGTGGCCGAGTCCCGCAACCCGCGGGCCACGGGCCTGGACCTGCCGGGCATGGCCGCCTTCACCGCGGGCGCCGGGGCCCTGACCTACGCGCTGATCCGGGTCGGCGAGAACGGCTGGACCTCCGCCGCCACCCTCGGCCTGCTGGCGCTGGCCGCCCTCGCCTTCACCGCGTTCGTCCTCGTCGAACTGCGCAGCACCAAGCCGATGCTGGACCTCTCGCTCTTCCGCAGCCCGAACTTCGTCGCCGTCATGGCGGGCGGCCTGCTGCTGTCCGGCGCGGCCTTCTCGTACCTGATGTACGTCTCCCTGTGGCTCCAGTCCGCCGAGGGCATGGGGCCGGTCCAGGCGGGTCTGGTGCTCGTGCCGATGAGCCTGGCCGCCTTCGTGGTCTCGGCGCTGGCCGGGCGGCTGCTGCACGCGGCCCCGCCGCGGCTGACCATCGCCGGCGGACTGCTGCTGATCGGCGCGGGGGCGCTGCTCCAGGCCTGGATGACGGAGGCCGGCGACGGCTGGACGGTGCTGGTGCCGGGGCTGGTGCTGACCGGCGTCGGCGTCGGCATGGCCACCCCGCAGCTCGCGGCCGTCGCGATGGCCTCGGTGGCACCGGCCCGCGCGGGCATGGCGGGCGGCGCCCTGAACACCTCCCGGCAGCTCGGCAACGCCCTCGGGATCGCGGTGCTGGGCGCGGTGTTCCACGCCGGGCTGGTCTCCGGGCTCGACGGCCGGCCGCGCGGTACGGCCGACGTACTGGCCTCCGGCGGGGCCGGGCGGCTGCTCGCCGAGGCCCCGGACGCGGCGCGGTGGGTGGAGGCCGCCTTCGCGAGCGGGCTGCGGGAGACGTTCCTGGCCTCGGGGGTGATGGGTCTGGCGGGCGCGCTGGCGGTGGCGCTGCTGATCCGCCGCCCGGCCGCGGACGCCCGGGTCCCGGCCCAGGCCTCCGCCGCGGCGGACGCCGCCCCGGAGCGGGCCTCGGCCTGAGGGAGGCGGATGGCTCAGGGGCGTTCCGTGAGGGTGAACCTTCGAACGCACTGAGCACGCCGCGCCGGTTCCGGCCTCGGGTCCGCTCCTACGCTGCCCGCGGTGCCCACCCGACCCGGGCACCGCCGGAACCCGAGAAACGGAACGATCATGCGTCTTCGCACCACCGGGGCGGGGCTGCTCGCGGCCCTCGCCCTCGTCCTGCCCACCGCCGGCCAGTCCCTGGCCGTCGGCCACGACCCCCACCACGACAGCCTCGGCACCTTCTTCTACCGCTTCACCGACGGGGACGGCGAATCCCGCACCGGCCAGATCCACCCCGGGGACAACGACACCTGCTACCAGCTCACCCACGCCCAGCGCCACCCGGCGTACGCCGTGAAGAACGAGACGGACTCCCTGGCGCTGGTCTACCGCAACGGCAACTGCGGCGGCGAGGCCGAGGAGACGTTGTTCCCGGGCGACCGGGCCAACAACCTCAACGCCCGGTCGGTCTACTTCAAGCCGGTCGACGGGCACCACGGCCGCCACGACGGCGACGACTGGGGCGACGAGGACCGCAGCGCCGGCCCGCGCACCGTGCGGGACCGCGCGGGCGACCTCTTCGGCCGGGTCATCGGCCCGCGGGGCTGATCCGGCCCGGCGAGACACGGCCCGGCATCCCCACGGGGGGTGCCGGGCCGCATGGAACAGGGCCGCCCGGGGAGGTCTCTCTCCCGGGCGGCCCCGTGATCTAGCGGTTCAGCTCTGGTTCACCGGTGCCCCTCGTGGGGGTCAGAAGGTGAGCTTCCAGCTGTCGATCTTGCCGGTGTCGGCGGAGGCGAGGTCCGCGACACGGAGCTTCCAGACACCCTGGGCGACCTCGGAGGAGGCGTTCACGGTGAAGCTCTGGAGGATGTTGTCCGCGCTGCCGCCGGTGCGGTTGCGCAGGTTGTAGACGGTGCCGTCGGGGGCGACCAGGTCGACCCGCAGGTCACCGACGTAGGTGTGCTTGATGTCCACGTCCACCTTGAGGGTGCTCGGGGCGTTGCCCGTGCGGGTCACGGTGATCGGGGACTCGACCGTCGCGTTGTCGTTGATCGCGTAGTCGTTGGTGTTCTCGAAGACGTTCTGCTGGGAGGTGCCGACCGTCCAGGTGAAGGACGCCGTACCGGTCTTGGCCGCGGAGTCGGTCACGGTGACGGTCACGTTGGACGTGGCCGCGGTGGTGGCCGTGCCCGAGATCAGGCCGGTGGAGGAGTTGATCGACAGGCCGGCCGGCAGGCCGGTCGCCGAGTAGCTCAGCGCACCCGGGTTGGTGCTGGTGGCCTGGACCTGCAGGCTCACGGCGGTGTTGATCTGGGTGGTCTGGTTGGCGATCGGGGTGACCGAGACGCCCGAGACGATGCGCGCACCGACGTTGATGCCGGCCCAGGCGTTGGCCACGTTGTTGTACGTGGTCGAGCCCTGGCCGTACAGGTCGGCGGCGGCCTGGAGGGTCGCCGTACGGGCGGCCGCGTAGTTGGTGTTGGACTTGAAGTAGCCCACCGTCAGCGCGCGGAACCAGATCTTCGCGGCGGCGTCGCGGCCGATCGCGGTGACCGGGAGGCCGTCCGAGGTCGGCGAGTCGTAGCTGACCCCGTTGATGACCTTGGCGCCGGAGCCCTCGGACATCAGGTAGTAGACGTGGTTGGCCGGGCCCGACGAGTAGTGGACGTCGATGGAGCCGATGCCCGAGTACCACGCGTCCTTGGAGCCGCCGTCCTTGCTCGGCTTGTCCATGTAGCGCAGCGGGGTGCCGTCGCCGTTGATGTCGATCTTCTCGCCGACGAGGTAGTCACCGGCGTCGTTGGGGTTGTTCGCGGCGAACTCGACGTTCGCCGCCATGATGTCGGAGGTCGCCTCGTTCAGGCCGCCGGGCTCACCGCTGTAGGTCATGTTGCCGGTGACCGAGGTGAGGCCGTGGGTCATCTCGTGCGCGGCCACGTCGATGGAGGTCAGCGGGTGGTTGTTGCCCGTGCCGTCGCCGTAGGTCATGCAGAAGCAGCCGTCGTCCCAGAACGCGTTGACGTACGCGTTGCCGTAGTGGACCCGGCTGTACGGGGCCACGCCGTCGTTGCGCAGGCCGTTGCGGCCGTGGACGTTCTTGTAGTAGTCCCACGTCAGCTGCGCACCGTACGCGGCGTCGGCGCCGGCGGTCTGACGGTTGGAGGGAAGACCGTTGCCCCAGGTGTCGGACGTGCTCGTGAAGAGCGTGCCGGTGCCGGAGCTGCCCCCGTTGAGGTCGTACGTCTTGTGGCCGCCGCGGCCCGCGTCGGTCAGCGTGTAGTTGCTGCCCGACTGCGAGGTGCCCAGGGTGACCTGGCCGCTGTACTCGGTGTTGCCGATGCCCTTTTCGATGGCCTGCCACTCGGTGATCTTCGCGCCGGTCTTGGCGTTGGTGATCACGTGCAGCTTGCTCGGGGTGACGCCGTCGCTCTGGAAGCCGCCGACGACGGTCTCGTAGGCGAGGACCGGGGCGCCTTCGGCGGCCCAGATCACCTTGCGGGCACCCTGCTCGGCCTTGGCGTCCTTGCCGCCGGCGGCCGACAGCGCGGCGAAGGCGGTGCCCTCGGCGGCCGACGGGGTCACGGTGGCGGAGGTGTCCGCGACCTTGATCTCGTGGTTGGTGGCCTTGGTGACGCTCTTGGTGACACCACCCTTGGCGTGGACCGTCAGGTCGCCGCCGAGGACGGGCAGGCCGTTGTAGGTCCGCTCGTAGGTGGTGTGCGTGGTGCCGTCCGCGTCCTTGACCACATCGCGGACGACGAGCTTCTCGCCGCTGCCGAGACCGAGGGCCTTGGCGGCCTGCACGGTGGTCGAGTTGGCGTCTGCCAGGAGCGTCGCACGCTCCGAAGCGCTGAGTACGAGATTGGTCGCGCCCGGGTTGGGCTGGGCGACCTTGGCGGCCTGCGACGCGGTGGCGTCGGCGGTGGCGGTACCGGCCTGTATACCTACGGCGAGCAGGGCTGCCGCGGCTATGAACGCTCCGGCCGCAGTGGCACGCCTCTGGGGGGTGGAACTCAACGCAGACTCCTTCTGCAAGGGGGGTTCCGGATGGCTGGGTGGGCCTCCGGGCAGATCAGGGCTGATGCGATGAACGGATCGAAGAGTGCCATCAGTTGGCTGTGATGTCAGGGCCGCGTCAAAAGGTTGGCCGGAAACAGTCCGTTGTCCGAAGAGACGTATCCGGTATCCGAACCATTCACCTTCGTGTGGGAAGAAGGGCTCCGGGATCCGGAATAGTTGATACCGGTATTTAACGCTTGGGCAACGAGAGGCCTCGTTCACCCGAACGGCATTAAACGTACGGGTGTTTGTCGTACTGTTTCCCGGTGCGACAGACGCCCGTTGCCAGGGGAAGCCACGGGCAGGCGCCACCGACATAGACCACGTGCCAGGGGGGCCCATGAGGCATGTCCGTTTTCCTGCGCAAAGAGTGGCCGCAGCGGCCGCGGGTGTGGAGGGGACGACAACCGCCCCTGCACGGCGCCTCGGTGACAAGGCCCGCTGGTACCTGCCGGCCGCGGTGACCGCCGACTTCGTCGGGGCCGCGATGCCCGTCGGCCTGGTCTTCGACGCCGCCCAGCAGGCCAGGCCGGTCACCTGCGCGCTCGCCGCCGCCCTCGCGTGGACCGGCGTGCAGGGCCTGAGACGACGTTACTCCTCCCGGGCGCTCGGAGAATCCCGCGGAGTGCTGCCCGTCGTCCACGACTGGCTGATTCTGATCGGCATCCTGGCCGTCGCCCGGGTGATGACGGGGGAGAGCACCCCCCGACTGGCCGCCCTCGGGGCGCTGTTGCCCGCCCTCCTCGTCACCGTCGCCTGCCACAAGCTCACCTACCGGCACCTGACGGCCGCCCGCCGCGAGGCCCAGGCCGTCAGTCGGGTCCTGGTCGTCGGCGAGCCCGAGGCCGCCGAGCACGTCATCGCGCACCTCGCCGCCCGCACCGACCACCCGTACGTCGTCGTCGGCGTGGTCGCCGTCGGCGACGGCTCCCTGGCCAGCGGCGTCCCGGTCGCGGCCCGGTTGGACCGCGGGATGCCCGAGGCCCCGAACGGCGACGGGGCCCCGGTGCTGGGCGCGGTCCGCAGCCACCACGCCGACCTGGTGCTGGTGGCGCCGGGCGCGCGGATCGCGGGGGAGCGGCTGCGCCGGGTGGCCTGGGCACTGCACGACGAGGGCCTCGAACTCGCCGTGTTCCCCGGGCTGGTGGAGATATCCGTGAAGCGGCTGGAAACCCGGTCGGCCGGCGGACTCGCCGTGCTGCGGGTCGCACCGCCCGTGCGCCGCGGGGTGCAGACCCTGCTCAAGTCGGTGCTGGACCGTCTCGGCGCCGGCGTCGGACTGCTCCTGCTGTCGCCGCTGTTCCTGACCGTCGTGCTGGCCATCCGGCTCGGCTCGCGCGGCCCGGCCTTCTACAGCCAGCGCCGGATCGGCCGCGACGGCGAGCCCTTCGTCATGTGGAAGTTCCGCACGATGGTGGTGGACGCCGACCGGCTGAAGGCCGAGCTGGCGGGGGCCAACGAGAACGACGGCCTGATGTTCAAGATGCGCCGCGACCCCCGGGTGACCCGGGTGGGCCGCCTGCTGCGCCGCACCTCGCTGGACGAACTGCCCCAGCTGGTCAACGTGCTGACGGGCAGCATGTCCCTGGTCGGACCGCGCCCGCCGCTGCCGGAGGAGGTGGCGGAGTACGACGAGGTCGAGCTGCGCCGGCTCACCGTACGGCCCGGGATGACCGGCCTGTGGCAGATCAGCGGGCGGTCGGACCTCTCCTGGGACGAAACGATTCAGCTTGATCTCCAGTACGTCGACAACTGGTCGTTCACCAGCGATGTCGACGTGATGGGCCGTACGCTCCGCGCCGTCGTCGACGGTCGCGGAGCGTACTGAGGGGCCGTGGTGGAGTCAGCCCTGCCGGCTCTGGTCGAGCCACCAGCGGTAGGTGGCGGCGATGCCGTCCCGCAGCGGGACGCCCGGCTTCCAGCCCAGCGCGGTCAGGCGGGAGACGTCGAGCAGCTTGCGCGGGGTCCCGTCCGGCTTGGACGTGTCCCAGGCGAGCCGGCCCTCGAAGCCGGTCACCTCGGCGACCGTCTCGGCCAGCGCCCTGATGGTCAGGTCGTCGCCGCAGCCGACGTTGACGGGCTCGTCCCCGTCGTAGCGCTCCAGCAGCACCGCGCACGCGGCCGCCAGGTCGTCGACGTGGAGGAACTCCCGGCGCGGGGTGCCGCTGCCCCACAGCGTGACCTCGTCGCGGCCCTCGGTGGCGGCCTCGTGGAAGCGGCGGATGAGGGCGGGCAGGACGTGCGAGGACTCCAGGTCGAAGTTGTCCCCCGGACCGTAGAGGTTCGTGGGCATGGCCGAGATGTACGAGGCCCCGTACTGCTTGCGGTAGGACTGGACCTGCACGATGCCGGCGATCTTCGCGAGGGCGTACGCCTCGTTGGTGGGCTCCAACGGGCCCGTCAGCAGGGCGTCCTCGTGGATCGGCTGCGGGGCGAGCTTCGGGTAGATGCAGGAGGATCCGAGGAAGAGCAGGCGGTTCACCCCGGCGGCGTGCGAGCCGGCGATGACGCTGAGCTGGATCCGGAGGTTGTCCTCCAGGAACTGCACCGGGTACGTGCTGTTGGCCATGATCCCGCCGACCTTGGCGGCGGCCAGCACGACCGCGTCCGGACGCACGTCGCGCAGGTGGGCCTCCGTGGCGGCGGCGTCGCGCAGGTCGAGGTCGGCCCGGCCGCGGGTGAGCACCTCGTGGCCGTCGGCGGTGAGCCGGCGGGCCACCGCGGACCCCACGAGGCCACGGTGTCCGGCGACGAAGACGCGGGCGTGCGGGGGCAGGAGCGGCGAACTTGTCATACCGCCGATGATGCCAGTCCGCTGCCGCGGTGTTCCCCGCAACCCACACCCCGGCCCCGTCCCGGGGTGCGGGCCCGGTCCGGCTCCGGTCCCGGGCTCCGGGACCGGTCCGCTCGCGGATCCGCCGGGCCGTCAACTCCGACGGCTGCCGGGCGCGCTGCCCGGTCCGCGGACCCGGCGGGCCGACAACGCCGGTGCGCGTCACCGTCGTTGTGCCGTCCGGTTCGCCGACGCGGCTCCGTGCGTCGCCGTGCCGGCGGGACCGCCCGGGTCTCGGCCCCGGCCGCCGCCGGGCCCGGCTCCGGCGGCCCGGAGGCGGAGGGGCTCCGAACGAAGCAGTACGGTGCGTTCCCGCACCTCACACCCGGCCGGCCGGGCCGGACACAGCCTGAACACGAACGACAGCAACGACAACCTGGGGGACCCCATGGGCAAGACCGCACTGATCACCGGCGTCACCGGACAGGACGGCTCGTACCTCGCCGAACTCCTGCTCTCCAAGGGCTACACGGTGCACGGGCTCGTGCGGCGGTCCTCCAGCTTCAACACCGAGCGGATCGACCACGTCTACCAGGACCCGCAGACCGCGAACCGGTCCTTCGTCCTGCACCACGCCGACCTCTCCGACGGCGTGGCCCTGGTGAACCTGCTCCGTGACATACGCCCCGACGAGGTCTACAACCTCGGCGCCCAGTCCCACGTCCGGGTCTCCTTCGACGCCCCCCTCTACACGGGCGACGTGACCGGCCTCGGCGCGCTGCGGCTGCTGGAGGCCATCCGGGCCAGTGGTGTGGACACCCGGATCTACCAGGCCTCGTCCTCCGAGATGTACGGTGCGACCCCGCCCCCGCAGAACGAGGGCACCCCCTTCCACCCGCGCAGCCCGTACGGCGCCGCGAAGGTGTTCGCGTACTGGACCACGGTCAACTACCGCGAGGCGTACGACATGTTCGCGGTCAACGGGATCCTCTTCAACCACGAGTCCCCGCGCCGCGGCGAGACCTTCGTGACCCGCAAGATCACCCGGGCGGTCGCCCGCATCAAGGCCGGACTCCAGGACCACCTCTACCTCGGCAACCTCGACGCCGTCCGCGACTGGGGCTACGCCCCCGAGTACGTCGACGCGATGTGGCGGATGCTCCAGCAGGACGAGCCGACCGACTACGTGGTGGCCACCGGAGTCGCGGCGACCGTCCGCGAGTTCGTCGAGTCCTCCTTCACGCACGCGGGCCTCGACTGGAACGAGCACGTGCGCTACGACCCCAAGTACGAGCGCCCGAGCGAGGTCGACGCGCTCATCGGCGACGCCTCCAAGGCGCAGGAGCTCCTTGGCTGGAAGCCGTCGGTCCTGGTGCCGGAACTGGCGCGGATCATGGTGGACGCCGACATCCGTCAGGTCGAGGACCAACTGGCGGGCGCGAGCGTGCGTATCGACCGCTGAGGCCCTGCGCTTCGCCTACGATTTGCCGTGTCCCGGTCATCACCGCGACCTTCCGCGGTCTTGGCCGGGACAAACCTGCCGTATGTCCGAAGTGCGTTCTCCGCGTTGCACCCTGTTGGTTCCAATTTGGTATGCAAGGGGTCAACTGAGGTGACCAGGGCGGCGCGTGAGCCCTAGTCTGCGCCAGTACATATGGCTGTTCGGATAGTTCCAGCCATCAATCCGGGCGATTGCCCTGGGGGGCTCATGCGTAGATCCAGAGGGCTGACTGCTGCCCTCGCCCTGTCACTGGCCGGCGCCGGTACCGGAATAGGCCTGGTGTTGATGCCCGAGGCGTCCGCCATCACGCCGCCCGTGGCGTTCACCGCCGACGAACTGCCCACGTGGCAGCCGAACGGCGTCGTCTTCGCCATGGAGCAGGCGAACGGCACCGTCTTCGCAGGCGGCACCTTCTCGGCGGTCCGCCCGCCCGACGCCGCGGCCGGCGCGGAGCAGGAAGCCGTGAACTTCGTGGCGCTCGACGCCGCCACCGGCAACCCCACATCCTGCAAGCTGGCCTTCACCGTCGGCGACGGCACCGCGACGGTGCGGGCGCTGGCCGTCTCGAAGGACAAGAGGACCCTGTACGCGGGCGGCTACTTCGGCGCCGTCAACGGAACTCCGGTCTCCAGCCTCGCGGCGATCGACATCGAGACCTGCGCCCCCAAGGCCTCGTTCCACCCGAGCGTCCCCGCCACCGTCCGGGCGCTCGCCGTCACCGACGACACCCTCTACATCGGCGGCGACTTCGGTACCGTCGAGGGGCAGACCCGCGAGCGGTTCGCCGCGGTCGAGGCCGGCTCGGGCGCGCTCAAGCCCTTCACCGCCAACGCGGACGAGCCGGGCCGTGCGATCCAGGTCAGCAACGACGGCAAGAACGTCCTGCTCGGCGGCGACTTCTTCTCGGTCAACGGCTCCAACACGCACGCGCTGGCCGTGGTCGACGCCACCACCGGAGCGGTCGCCAAGACCTACTCCAACATCCCCTCCAACTCGGTGGTCAAGCACATCGCGGCCGACGCGACGGGCTACTACACCGGCAACGAGGGCTCGGGCGGCGGCGTCTTCGACGGCCGCATCGGCCTCGACACCAACTTCAACGAGAAGTGGCGCGACCGCTGCCTGGGCGCCACCCAGTACGTGCTGCCGTACGACGGGGTGCTCTACAGCTCCTCGCACGCGCACGACTGCTCGCTGGAGGGCCAGTTCCCCGACGGCAAGCGCAACTTCCTGCTGGCCCAGCAGACCGACTACAAGGGTGCCGCCCCCGCGCCCGTGGACGGTTTCGTGCAGAGCCCGCCCAAGCTCGGATGGCACCCCACCGCGAACGACGGCATCGGCGAGGGCATCGGCCCGCGCGTCATGTCGATCGCGGAGAAGGGCGACGTCAAGTACATGTGGGTCGGCGGTGAGTTCACCCTCATCAACGGCCGCGCGCAGCAGGGCCTGACCCGCTTCGCCTCCACCGGTGACGTCGGTGCCCCGACCACTCCGATCGCCAGCGCCGGCAGCGTCAAGCCCGGTGAGGTCCAGGTCCGCTGGCGCACCAGCTACGACCAGGACGACAGCAAGCTGACGTACCGGATCTACCGCAACGGCTCGGGCACCCCGATCGCCACGGTCTCGGCCGACTCCCTGGAGTGGGAGCGCCCGCAGGCCTCCTGGACCGACACCACCGTCAAGGCGGGCCAGGCCTACAGCTACCGGGTGACCGCCACCGACGGCGCGGGCAACACCAGCGCCCTGTCGGCGAACGTCTCCGTGACCGTCCCGGCCTCGGTCCAGGCCTACCCGGACAAGGTCCGCGCGGACGGCGCCAACCTCTACTGGCGCTACGACGACACCGTCAGCCCGTACGTGGCCGACTCCTCGGTGTCCGGCAACACCAGCGGCATCCAGGTCGGCGCCCCCGCCCTGGGCCAGAGCCCCGGCGCCCTCACCGGCACCAGCACGGCGATGGGCTTCAACGGCACCAGCCAGCAGGTGTACAGCGACCACCGCCAGACGGTCGGCGCCGCGTACTCCATCGAGACCTGGTTCAAGACCGGCACCACGCGCGGCGGCAAGCTGATCGGCTTCGGCAACAACACGGTCAACAGCAGCGGCTCGTACGACAAGCAGATCTACATGACCAACACCGGTCGTCTGATCTTCGGCGTCTACAACGGCTCCACCCGCACCATCTCCACAGGGCTGTTCGAGACGTACAACGACAACAAGTGGCACCACGTCGTCGGTACGCAGGGCCCCGGCGGCATGACGCTGTACGTCGACGGCCAGAACAAGGGCACGAACAGCGCCACGAACTCCACCTCGTACGCCGGTTTCTGGCACGTGGGCGGCGACAACCTCAGCAGCTGGCCGACCCGTCCGACCAGCAACTTCTTCGCCGGCTCCATCGACGAGACGGCCGTCTACCCGTCGGCGCTGACCCAGGCGCAGGTCAAGTCCCACTTCGACCTGGCCAAGGCCGCCGTCGACACGGTCTCCAAGGTCGTCGCGACCGAGGACACCTACATCAACCAGGGCGCCCCGAGCACCGCCTACGGCACCTCCACCCAGCTCGCGGTGCGCGGTACCTCGGCGTACGAGTCGTACCTGCGCTTCACCCTCCCGGCGGCTCCGTCCGGGCAGGTCCTCAAGAGCGCCTCCCTCCAGTTCAAGACCTCCACGCAGGCCGGGGCCGGCACCGCCGACACCGTCTCCGTGGTCCCGGTCACCGGTACCTGGAGCGGCACGGGCACGACGTTCAACACCAAGCCCACCCTCGGCACCACCCCGCTCGGTTCCATCTCGGGCGTGCCGGACGGTTCGGCCGTGCAGAACGTCGAGCTGGACACCACCGCCGTCTCCGCCGTGCTGGGCAGCAGCTACAGCCTCGGCCTGACGAGCACGGGCACCGACGCGATGTGGCTGTGGTCCGCGGAGTCGACGGCCGCGGACGCCGCTCCGCAGCTGATCCTCACCTTCGGCCCGAAGTAACCGCCTGACGGCGTACGGGGCCCGGCCGGCACACGGCGGGCCCCGTACGCCTTTCCGACCCCGTAGGGGAGCCACCTGATGTACCGACGCTCCGCCGCGGCCGCCGTCCTCCTGGCCGCCGCCCTGACGCTGACCGCCTGCAGTTCCGACGGCGACGGCAAGGCCTCCGCCGACGCGGCGGGCAAGCCGAAGCCGCCGGCCTCCAGCCCGGTCCCGGACCCGGCGGACGCCACCGCGGCGCCCACCACGGCCGCGTCGCCCGACGCGAAGCCCACGGGACCGGTCCTGCCGGACGCGAAGCTGACCCCGAAGACGGGCACCTTCAAGGAGAACGAGAAGCAGTACCTCAGCGGACGCGTCCCGGAGAAGATGGACCCGGCGGCCGTCCTGCAGACCGGTCAGGAGACCTGCCAGCGGGTGGAGCGCACCGCGAAGCGGGACAAGGACGCGGCGGCCGCGGCCATCATCTCCGGGGACGTCACCGGGGCGAAGGACGCCATCAACATCCTGTGCCCGGAGCAGAAGCCGGTGCTGGCGGTGGCGGAGAAGGGCTTCGGGGACTCCCCCCGGACCACCCCGGCCCCCGGTACCTACCGGGCGCTGACCCAGAGCACCACCTGCACCTGGGAGGCGAAGGGCAAGGACGGCGCGGTCCTGGCCTCGGGCCCCGAAACCCCGCCCAAGGCCGGTGACCGGATCACGGCCACCGTCCCGTCCGGCACCTCCGAGTTCCGCTCGACGGGCTGCTACGCCTGGGTGCCCGCGTAACACCGCCCCCCGCGGGCCCGTACGCGAGAACGCCGCCGCCGCACCGTGGTCCGGTGCGGCGGCGGCGTTCTCGCGCTCAGCGGGTGATGCCCCCGTAGATCCCGAGGAGGGTGTCGAGGACCGAGTCCATCGAGAAGGAGGCCGCGGCCAGTTCGCGGGCCGCCTTCGAGGCCGCCGCGTTCGCGGCCGGCTCCAGCAGGTCGAGGACCGCCCCGGCGACGCCCTCCGGTCCCGGTTCCACCGCCCGGCCCGCGCCCGCCGCCGCGATCTCGCGGGCCAGGCCGTTGGAGTGGGTCACCACCGGGGGCACCCCGACCGCGAGGGCCTCCAGCACCGACATCGGGAACGGCTCGTCCACCGACGGCAGTACGTAGACGTGGGCCCGGCGCAGCTCCGCGAGCACCTCGGCGCCGGACAGGGCCCCGGGCACCGTGAACCGGTCCGACAGCCCCAGGGCGGTGATCCGGGCGCGGACCGCCGCCAGCTCCCCCTCGTCCGGGCCCGCCACCACGAAGTGGGCGTCCGGGTGGGAGGCGAGCACCGTCGGCGCCGCGTCCACGAAGTCGACGGGCCGTTTGCGGGCCTGGAGCCGGGCGGAGTACAGCACGCGCGGCGGACCCGACAGGGCCGGCCGCTCCTCCTGCGCCGGTGTGCCGTTGACCAGGCGGACGGTGCGCAGCGACGGCGCCCCCACCACCGCCTCCAGCCCCGCCCGCTCGTGCGGGGTCAGGTACAGCACGGCGTCGGCTCCGCGCAGCAGGCGGCGTACCGCCACCGCGTCGAGCACCTTGGCCAGCAGTTTCGCGCTCGGGTCCACCATCCCGTGGGTCTGCAGCACCAGCGGCTTGCCGGCCCGCAGCGCGGCGAGCGCCACGGGCAGGGTCACCAGGTCCCGGGCGAGGTGGACGTGGACCAGGTCGGCCTCCCGCACCAGCCGGCCCGCCGACGCCAGCAGGGCCGGCGAGGTCATCCCGCTGAAGCCGAGCGGCAGGATCCGCCGGGCCGGGAACAGCGTGGCGGGCACCCCCTCCACGGAGTCCGGCCACGGGTCGAAGCCCTCGCCCAGCGCGAGCAGCCGGGCCTCGTGGCCGTGCGCCCGCAGCCCCTTGGCCAGGTTCAGCGCCACCCGCACCGGCCCGCCGAAGGCGTGCGAGGGGGAGTGCAGGGTGACGGCGTGCAGGACCTTGCGCGCGGCGCTCACTTGGGCTCCTCCACCGGGCGGCGACGCCCGTCCTGGGTCTGCAGGGTCAGCTCCGGCAGGTCCTTGTGGACCACGGCCCCGGCGCCCGCCACCGCGCACCGCCCGACGGTCACGCCCGCCAGCACGGTCGCCCGTACGGCCACCCAGGCGCCGTCCTCGACCACGATCGGGGCGTTGCGGTAACGGAAGTCGGCGGCGCGGTGGTCGTGGGAGCCGGTGCACAGCATCGACTCCTGTGAGAGGCACACGTTCGCGCCTATGGTCACCGGCTCCAGGTTCAACAGCCAGGTGCCCTCGCCGATCCAGGTGTGGTCCCCGACGGTCAGCTTCCACGGCCACAGCACGCGCACCCGGTGGCGGATCAGCACCCCCTCCCCGATCCGCGCCCCGAACGCCCGCAGCAGCGCGACCCGCAGCCGGGCCGGGCAGAACCACGCCATGAACAGCGTGTTCATCACCGCGAACCACAGGGCCTGGGTCAGCAGACCGCGCCCCTTGTCGTAGCCGGCCAGCGTGAAGGCAGGAAGATCACGCAACAGTCGCCCCTCGTCGTCCACCCCGACGCGCCTCCCCGGGCGCGGAACGCTCAGACTAGACTGCGCGCGGATCACGCACAGGGGTGGGGGCAACAGTGGTGACGGACGTTCGCAAGCCCTCGGCCGCCCCCGAACGGCCCCCCGTTCTCGACGAGTCGGCGTGGGGCCGGGTGACCACCCCGCGCACCCTGCTCTCCCGTGCGCTCTCGGTCCCCCTCGCCCTCGGGTTCACCGTCTTCCTGCCGTTCTTCGTCGCCGCCCAGTCCGGCGACGGCCAGCGCGACGCCGCCTTCTGGCTGCAACTGCTGCTGGCCATGTACGCGGGTGCGCGGCTCTCGGCCATGGTGCTGACCAGCCGCCGCAAGCTGCTCCAGGGCTCCTTCTGGCTCTTCGTCTACATGGCCATGGGCGTGGCCCCCCTCGCCCAGGCCGTCCTCGGCCGGGTCCCCACGCCCGTCGTCGGCCCCCGCTCCGACCTCACCATCGCCATCGGCCTGGTGCTGCTGGGCTGCACGGCCTTCGACGTCGGCGTACTGCTGGCCCGTCACCGGCCGGCGGCACGCCGCACGGGTGGCTCCCGCAAGGAGCCGAGACCGGTGATGGTCCACCGACGGCGCCTCCAACTCCTCACCCTGTTCGCCTTCCTGGGCAGCGCGGCCTTCATCGTGAAGCTGGGGGGACCGGCGGTCTTCTTCTCCAGCCGCCAGGAGATCATCGCGGGCATCCAGGAGGCGGGCGTCTCCAACGGCGACGGCCAGGCCGGCCAGGCGCTGCTGCGCGGCTTCGGCACCGTGCCGGCCCTGCTCGCCCTGCTCCTGTACACGCGCTGGCTGATCACCTCGCGGTACGCCCGCCGCAAGGTCTCGGTCATCGCCACGACGGCCGCCCTCGCCGCCTTGAACCTGGTCGTCAACAACCCCGTCTCGAACCCGCGCTACTGGTTCCTCACCGTCCTGTTCGCGCTGCTCTTCACGGTCTTCCCGGTGAGCGCCGCGATGTACCGGGTGGCCCTGTCGATGGCCGTGGTGATCGCGCTGCTCGTCTTCCCCTTCGCGGACCGCTTCCGCTACGACGAGAAGAACTACAAGCCCGTCGAGACGACCTCGTTCCTGGAGCCGATGGCGCTCAAGGACTACGACCAGATCGGCATGTTCGCCAACACCATCACCTTCTCCAACTCCGGCCCCGGCCACTTCTACGGACGCCAGCTCGCCGGGTCCGTCTTCTTCGCGGTGCCCCGCTCGGTGTGGCCGGGCAAGCCGCGCGACACGGGCGTGATGGTCGGCCAGTGGATGGGCACGGTCAACACCAACCTCTCCTCCCCGATCTGGGCGGAGCTGTGGCTCGACTTCGGGCCGCTGGGCATGGGCGCCGGGCTCCTCGCGATGGGCTACGCCGCCGCCCGCGTCGACCGCCGGTACGCCAAGCGCGCCACGCGCCGCTCACCGCCGGGCAGCCTGATCTCCACGGTGGTCCCGCTGGTCGCCGGGTACTCCTTCATCCTGCTGCGCGGCCCGCTCCTGCAGGCGTCCGGACGCGTGGCCATCGCCGGGATGTGCCTCGCGCTCGTGGCGACGTACCGCCACGACAAGGGCACGACCCTGCGCTGAGCGGGCGCCCCGCGGTCAGCGGCCCTGCGGCCAGGGGCCCTGCGCTCAGCGGCCCTGCGGCTCCACGATGCCCGCGCGCTTGTACGTCCGCATCAGCAGCGCGGTCTCGGCGGACGTGACCCCTTCCAGCCCGGCGAAGACCCGGGTGGTGAAGGCGTGCAGGCCGGCGATGTCGCGGTGGCTGGAGTAGCCGAGGAGGGCGGCGCCGCCCGTGGTGACCACGAGGTGGCGCACGGCGGGCTCCCGGGCCAGCTGCCGGATCGTACGGTCCAGCCGGCTGTGGGCGATCCCGAGCCGGAACCGGGCCTCCACCGGGTAGCCGAGCACCGCCGGATCCGCGTGCAGCCGCAGGTGCAGGACGTGCGAGGTCATCAGGCGGGCGAGGCGGCGGCGCGCCGTGCTCTCCCCGACCCGCAGCTCGCGGGCCAGCCGGGTCGTCGACATCCGGGCGTCCCGGTGCAGCAGCGCCACCAGGGCGCGGTCGAGGTCGTCCACGGGGATCGGCGACGGAAGCGGGGCACCGGCCGCCACGAGGCGGCGCACCTCCGTCGGCTCGTCGTCGTACGGGGCCCAGTCCGCGGCGGTGAGCAGCAGCCGCAGCACCACGGCGGAGTGGATGTCCACCACCCCGTCGAGGCGCCCGACCACCGTGTCCACCAGGGCCAGCAGCGCCTCGTGCCCCGGGGCGTTCAGCTCGGCGAAGACCTCCAGCGCGCCGGTGGCCACCTCCACCGAGCGGGTCTCGGGACGCCGTGCCAGTGCGAGGGCGGTCTCGTGGACCCGGCCCGGGGCGCAGCGCACGGCGAGTTCGGCGGTGATCCCCTCCCCCTGGTACTCGGGGATCAGGGCGGCGGTGAAGCGGACGTGGCCCGCGGCGGTCATCCGGTCCAGGCGCCGGGCGACCGTCCGCTCGTGCACCCCGACGGAGGCGGCGACCTCGGCGAAACCGGCGCGCGGGTCACGGTGCAGGGCGCGCAGCACCCCGTGGTCGACACCGTCGAGCAGCGGCGGGGCTTCGGGGCTCATCAGCGCCTCCGGGCGGGGATCGGCGGGGACCGGTGCGCGACCGTACGCCATCGCGGACGGGCCGGCCGGGAGGCTGTCCGAGACGGGCCGGCAACGCCCCCCGAGTGCCGGAATCCGCCGCGTGACGGGGGTGGAATGCCGCGTCCACCCGATTGTGCGGGCCCCTCTTGCCGGGGGCGCGACCCGCACCGGACATTGTGTTGCGGATGCCGCCCCGCCCCCCGGCCGACGACGGGGGCCGGCGGATCCCCCTTCCTTCCCGCCCCGGCCGCACAGCCGATCCCCGAACAGGTGGTACGTATGACGCCCACGGATGTCCGTGACACCAGACCCGCCGTGCGCGCGACGCCCGCCACCGCGGTGATCGCCTCGGTCGCCCTCGTGGAACTCACCAGCGGCATCACCCAGGGCTTCCTGTCCCCGCTGCTGCGGGGCCTGACGGACACCCTGCGCGTCACCGCCGCCGACCTGAACTGGATCAGCATCGCCAACCTGCTGGCCAGCGTCGTCTTCACCCCGGTGCTCTCGCGGGCGGGCGACCTGTACGGCCACCGCAGGGTGCTGCGCTGGAACCTGGCCATCGTGCTGCTCGGCTCGGTGCTCGTCGGATTCAGCCGCTCCTTCTCCACCCTGCTCGCGGGGCAGATCCTCCAGGGCGCCTTCGCGGGCTTCTTCCCGCTCCTCGTGGGCATCCTGCGCAACCGCTCCCGGGACGCCGGCGGCGGCGACGGGGAGAGCCGCCGCGGCATCAGCCTCATGGTGGCCGCCCTCGTCGCGGGCATGGCCTTCGGCCTGGTCGCGAGCGGTTTCGTCGCCAGGTCCGTGGACAGCCCGACGGCAGCCCTGTGGGTGCCCGCCGTCGCCGTCGGCCTCGCCCTGGCCGTCACCTGGCCGCTGCTGCCCGAGTCCGCCCACCGCCCCGGCGGCCGGATCGACTGGGCGGGAGGCGTCCTGCTCTGCCTCGGCCTGGTCGCCGTCATGCTGGGCCTGGGCCTCGGCGGCACCCCCGGCTGGGAGTGGACCTCGGCCCGCACCCTGGGCTGCCTCGTCGGCGGGGCGCTGACCTGCGCCGTGTGGGCCGTGGTGGAACTGCGCGTTCCAGAGCCGATGATCGACGTACGGATGTTCCGCCACCGCAACGTGGTGGTCGTCTCCCTGGTCACCCTCACCTTCACCTTCGGCATGATCGGCCTGCAGGTCGCCAACCCGGTGTTCATGGGGACCAGCCCCGCCGAGAACGGCTACGGCCTGGGCCTGGACCCCTTCGCCATCGCCCTCGCCATGCTGCCCAACCTGCTCGCCCTCGCCCTCGGAGCGCTCCTCGCGCCCGCCGTCGCCGCCGCCGTCTCCGACCGGCTCACCCTGGTCGCCGGTTCGCTGCTGATGGCCGCCGGCTACCTCCTCTCCCTCACCTGCCACACGGACCAGCTCCTGTTCCTCGCGGGCACCGCGGTCGCGGGCCTGGGAACCGGCTTCCTCCAGCACTCGACGCGCACCCTCGCGGTGGAATCCGTACCGCACGACCGCACCTCCGTCGGCTCCGGCATCAACGAGCTGCTCATCAACGTCGGCGGCTCCATCGGCGCCGCCGCCGTGCTCGCCGTCTTCGCCGCCCGCACCCCGGCCGGCCGGACCCTGCCCGAACTCGGCGCCTACACCACCTCCTGGACGCTGTGCACGGTGATCTCCGTGGCTGGCGCGGCCCTCGCCCTGCTCTACCGCACACCGCGCGCCGCCGGCGCGGGGAAGGATGCCCGATGACCGCACCGTCCGCACCGTCCGCCCCGACCGCGCTGCGCGAACGCACCCGGGCCGTCCTGACCGCCCGGCAGGACGAGGTGCTCGGCCTGAGCCACGCCCTGCACGCCGACCCGGAGCTCGCCTACGAGGAGCACCGCGCGGCCCGCCGGATCGGCGACCTCCTGGAAGGCGCCGGACTCGCCGTGACCCGGGGGGCGTACGGACTGCCCACGGCCCTGTCGGCCACCGCCGGCAGCGGGGACCTCGTCATCGGGATCTGCGCCGAGTACGACGCCCTGCCCGGCATCGGCCACGCCTGCGGGCACAACGTCAACGGGGCCGCCGCGGTCTCCGCCGCCCTGGCCCTGGCCCCGCTGGCCGACGAGCTCGGCATCACCGTCAAGCTCCTCGGCACCCCGGCCGAGGAGTCCGGCGGGGGCAAGGTGGACATGCTGCGCGCGGGCGCCTTCGACGACGTGGCCGCGGCGATGATGGTGCACGCCGCGCCCTCGGACTCGGTCGGCATGAGCTCGCTCGCCATCAGCAGCTGGAAGGTCGCCTACACCGGCCGGTCCGCCCACGCCGCCGCCATGCCCGAACGCGGGATCAACGCCGCCGACGCCATGATGATCGCGCAGGTCGCCATCGCCGCCCACCGGCAGCAGATGCGGCCCGGCTCGGTCGTCTCGGGGGTGGTCACCGGGGGCGGGGAGGCCGCCAACGTCATCCCCGCGCACACGAGCGCCGACTATGACTGCCGGGCTGTCACCAGCGGGGAACTCGCCGAGCTCCAGGCCCGGGTGCGGGCCTGCTTCGAGGCCGGGGCGCTGGCCACCGGCGCGGAGCTCGCCCTGGAGACCGTCGGCAACGACTACGCCGACCTGCGCCAGGACTTTGCGATGGCCCGCAGATATCTGGGGGCCGCCCGCGACCTCGGGCGGCGGGTCCAGGACTGTGACCCGACCCTGCGCGGCGGCTCCACCGACATGGGCAACGTCTCGCACCTCGTGCCCACCATCCACCCGATGATCGGCTACGACTGCGGCGACGCGATCATGCACAACCCGGAGTTCACCCGCTACGGCGTCGGCGACGGCGCGGACCGTGCCGTCCTGGACGGCGGCCTGGCCATGGCCTGGACCGCGCTCGACCTGGCCCTCGACCCGTCGCACCGGTCGGGTTTGCTCGCCCGCCTCGCCGACCGCACCACCGCCTGACCCGACGCCCGGCGCCGGGCTCCGCGCCGGGCGGGGTTCAGGCGGCGGTGGCGACCTCGGGGGCGGGGGCCTCCAGCCGGGCCACCCGCAGCCAGCCCGCGCCGGCCTTGGCCGCCGAACCCACGGCCAGGCCCCAGGCGGCTCCCGCCACGCCCCACGCGGCGTACCCGCCCAGCAGCAGGGCCACCGACAGCAGGGAGAAGACGATCTGCAGGGAGAGGGTGGCCCTGGGGTTCAGCACCCGCAGCGTCAGCAGGGCGCACGTCCCCAGTCCCATCACCGCGTACTGCGCCCCCGTCGCCGGGAGCAGCGCGGAGGCCGCCGCCCAGGTGTCGCCGAGCAGGTGGGCGCCCAGCCGGTCGGGCAGCGCGTACAGGACGGCCGCCCAGCCGGCGCCGAGCGCGGCGAGGGCGGCGCCCATCAGGGCGGTCAGCCGGACCACGCCCCGCTTGCCGGAGGCCCGGCCGACCACCGGCGGCCCGAAGGCGTTCGCCGAGTTGAACAGCACGTTCAGCGGGCCGAAGAGGGTGGTCGCACCGCGCAGCGCGCCGACGGCCAGCGGGGTCGCGAACGCCCCGAGCCCGAGCACCGCGAGCTGGCTGGAGCCGTTGCCGACGGCGAACTCGACCACGAACCGCTGCCCCAGGTGCCCGCGCCGCAGGTACGGGCGCAGCTCGGCCCGCGCCCCCCGCACGTGGGGCCGCAGCAGCCACAGGCCCAGCCCCAGTGCGGGCAGCGCCGAGAGCCCCCACACCAGCACCAGCCGGCCGGCCGACGCCCCGGCAGGCTGCGCCGCCAGCGCCGCGACCACGCACAGCAGCCGCAGCGAGTCCGCGGCCAGCGCCCGCTGGGGCACCCGCAGCGCGGAGAAGCAGTAGCGCAGTCCGTCCTGGACGAGGACCAGCGGCAGGACCAGGCCCAGGGCGAGGAAGGCCCGCCCGGCGGCCCCGGTCAGGGCCAGCCCCACCACCGCCAGCAGCAGCCCGGCCACCGCCGACGCGGCCGCGGTGAACAGCACGGAGGAACGGCACACCGCCGCGAGCCCCTCGCCCTTCTCCAGGACCACGGTCTGGCCGACGTAGGCCATGTTCAGGCCGAGGAGCACGCTGAAGGTCACGTACACCATCGAGAAGTCCGCGAAGCCGGAGGCCGAGGACAGCCGGGCCGCCAGCACCAGCACCAGGATGTTGGTGGCGCTGGAGGCGGCCTGGTCGAGGACGGAGGCGACGGCGCCGAAGCCCCGCCGGCTCACCGCCGGCCCGTGCGGACCGTGCGCAGGGCGACGGTGTCGCCGCCGTCGCCCGTGATCTGCGGTCCGGGGTCGGCGGGCTGCCGCGTCAGCGGCTGCGGGTCCGGGGCGGGTCCGGTGGAGTTGCCGGCCTTCTTCGACGTGCCCCGCCCGCCGCGCTTCTCGGTGACCAGGGGCGTGTGCAGGACGGCGCCGAGCACGGTGCCGCCGGCGCCGCCGATGAGCTCGCGGATCCGGGACAGGTCGCTGCGGTGCACCGCGCGCGGGTCGCAGACGACCAGGACGCCGTCGACGCGGTCGACGAGGGCGAGGGCGTCGGCGTAGGAGAGCACCGGCGGAGCGAGCACCACGACGGTGGAGTTGGGGGAGTCGGCCTCGGAGATCAGCCGGGTGGCGCGCGGAGAGGTCAGCGCGCGGGCGACGTTGCGCACCCGATCGCCGGGGATCAGGTCGAAGGAGCCCGACTCGGCCGCGTCCACGACGAGCTGCCGGCCGTCGGGCCAGTCCGCGTCCCCGCCCGTGCCGGCGCCGCCCGGCTGGCTCCAGCGGGGCCGCCCGGACGCGTCGGTGGGCAGCTGGCTGGCCAGTACGGGGGTGCGCAGGTCGGCCTCGATGAGCAGGACGTCCTTGCCGGTCTCCGCGAAGGAGGCGGCGAGGTTCACGGCCACGGCGGCGGCGGTCTCGCTGCTGCCGCGCGGGGCGACCACCAGCAGGCGGCGCCGGTCGGCGAAGCGGGAGTCGTAGGCGAGGCGGAACGCCACCGAACGGTACTCCTCGGCGAGCCGGGGATCGGCCTCGCCGGCCGCGAGCAGCGGCCCGCCGCCGGTCTTGTCCCGGGGCAGCGAGCCCAGGACGGGTGCGCGCAGCGCCCTGGCCACATCGCCCTCGGAGCGCGGCGCCGGGTCGAAGACGAGCCGCACCCAGGCGGCGAGCAGACCGAGCGCCAGACCCACGGCGGCGCCGAGCGCGAGCGACATGGGGATGCCCGGACCGTCGGGCGCGGTGGGCACCGTCGCCGGGCTGGTGACCCGGCCCGGGGTCATGTCCAGGGCCGCGAGCTTGGCGATGTTGCTGTTGAGGGTGTTGACCTTGCTCTGCAGGTCGGTCTTGGAGGACAGCGCCGAATCGCGGGCCGTCCCGGCGGGCAGGTTGTTGGCCTGCCGGGCCGTCTCGTCGAGCTGCTTGGCGACCGGGTCGCGTTGGTCCTCGTAGCCCTTGACCATCTTGTCGCGCGTGGCGTCGAGGGCCTCCTGCCGCTTGAGCAGGTAGGCGGCGGTCATCGCGTTCGCCCGCTTGGCGGCCTCCTTGGGGGAGGCCGAGGTGTAGGTGAAGCGGAGCACCATCGTCTGCGGCGGGTTGGTCACCTGGAGGCCGCCGCGCAGCGCGGCGAAGTCCTTGTCGGCGATGCCCAGTTTCTTCGCCGCCTGCTCGGCCGTGGAGCTGGAGAGCGCGACCTGGCGCTCCGAGCCGATGTTGATGGCCTTGTCGGGGGCCAGGCTCGGGTTGAACGGGTCGTCGGTGGGGGCGCGCAGCACGACGTCGGCGGTCGCGACGTAGGTGTCGGCGGTGGAGATGCCGAGGTAGACGCCGCCCAGCAGGCCGATGCCCACGCCCGCGCCGATGAGCCGGCGGTAGCGCAGGAGCTGCTTGAACTGGTCCCGCAGGAGGTCCGGCTCGTCATCGGCCGGGGCCGCTGCCGGGCGGTTCGTCTCGGTCACGGCTGGAGACCCCCAAGTGCTTCGTCGATCAGTGCGTCGATGCGGGCCAGGCCCGCCTCACGGCTCAGGTGGGCCGCCACGTGGACGGGCCCGGCGGCGCCCAGCGCGTCCGCGCCCTCGGGGTCCTCGGCCAGGGCCCGTACGGCCTTCAGCAGGGCCGCGGGATCCTCCGGGGGTACGAGCACCCCCGCGCCGGAACGTTCCACCTCCTGGGCGGTCCCGCCCTCGGCCGCGACGGACGCGACGACGGGCCGGCCGGCCTGGAAGTAGGAGGTCAGCTTGGACGGGACGCTCATGTCGAGCACGGCCGCGTGCTGGGTGACCGCGAGGACGTCCGCCGCCGCGAGGATATCGGGGAACTCCCCGTCGGCGGCAGGGGGGATGATGTCCAGGTTCGGCACGTCGGCGGAGAGGTCGGCGAGGGCCGCGCGCTGGCTGCCGTCGCCCATGAGGACGAAACGGACCTGCGGGTCGAGCCGGGCCGCGCCCACGAGGACGTCGAGGCCCTGCTTGAGGCCCATGTTCCCGGAGTGCAGCACCACGGTCTGGCCGGGCGCCCAGCCCAGGTGACGGCGGGTCTCCCCGCGGGGCTTGGTGGGCTGGGGCACGTGGGACCAGTTGGGGACCAGCCGGATCCGCTTCGGGTCCACTCCCATGCCGACGACCCGGTCCACGAAGGTCTCGTGGATGACGCCGACCAGGGTGGCGCGCCCCAGGGCGTACGCCTCCGCGCGCCCGGCGAAGGCGGCGGCCTTGTCGCCGCCGCTGATCCCGCTCTGCGCGGCCGCGGCCCCCATCAGGTCCTGGACGACCGGGACGTAGGGGACCTTCCACTTCGCCGCGAGCCGGGCGGCGAGGACCCCGCCGGCCAGGCTGGGCATCTGGGCCAGGATCGCGTCGGGCTTCGGCATCCGGGGCGGGGCCACCGCGCCGTGCAGAAGAATCGATCCTTCAAAAAGGGCGCGCCTGACGGCGGTCTGACGCGGCGGCACCGTGTGCGCACGCCGGTGCACGGTGACCCCCGCGCGCTGCTCCGTCCGCCGGAGCGCCCCCTTGTACTCCGGCTCGACGGACCAGGCCGGATAGTGCGGCATCCCCGCCAACACGTGCGTCTCGTGGCCGATTTCGGCCCAGTGCTCCGCGATCTGGGTGGCGTACGGGCCTATGCCCGCGTGCTCGGGGGCGTAGTTGGTGGAAACCAGCAACAGGCGCCGGTGACCGGATGTGGACACTGAACGTCCCCTTCTCCCCTGGATGATGCGCACGTCACCCTATTCGTTCACCCGCAGGGTGGGGAACGTGCGCGCTATTGTCTGCTAATCCGCCGCACCGGGGGGTGCGGCCGCTGGGGGGTAACTGATGACGGAGTACGACATGTCCGAGCGCGGTTCGGCGGCGCGCAGGCCGTACCGGGTGGGATACGCGCCCGGAGCCTACGACCTCTTCCACATCGGACACCTCAACATCCTGCGCCACGCCCGCAGCCGGTGCGACTACCTCGTCGCCGGCGTGGTCTCGGACGAGATGGCCGAACTGGCCAAGGGCCGCCGCCCGATGATCCCGCTCGTCGAACGGCTGGAGATCGTCCGCAGCGTCAAGTACGTCGACGCCGCCTTCGTCGAGACGGTCCCCGACAAGGTCGAGACCTGGAAGCAGGTCCGCTTCGACGTGATCTTCAAGGGCGACGACTGGCGGGGCACCCCCAAGGGCGACCGGCTGGAGCGGGACTTCGCCGCCCACGGGGTCGACGTCGTCTACTTCCCCTACACCGTCCACACGTCCAGCACCCAGCTGCGCCGGGCCCTGGACGCGCTCGCGCAGCCCCAGGCCGAACCCCTCACCGCCGAACGGCGCTGAGCTCCCGGAACCACTTCGCCAGGAACGCCAGCAGGAAGAGCGCGGCGACGGCGCCCAGGCCCGCGTACGCCCATCGGAACAGCGACCCGCCGCCGAGCAGCAGGAACACCAGGCAGAACACCCCGTAGTCCACGGGCAGCAGGGCCACCGCGCGCAGGGTCGACGGCGCGGCGGCGGGGCTGCCGGGAGCCGGCTTCGGCTTGAGCTTCTCGGTCAGCAGACCGCCGAAGAAGGTGACGACCGCGGCGAACTGGAAGCCCAGCGGCACCAGCAGCCAGCCGTCGGAGCCGGTCCCGTACTCCTCGGGGAAGCGGAAGAAGGCGATCAGCACGCACGCGTGCAGGGCGGTCAGCTTGGCGGCGTCCACGACGTGGTCGAGCCACTCGCCCGCCGCGCTGCCGCCCCCGCGCAGCCGGGCCAACTGCCCGTCGGCGGAGTCGAAGGCGAAGCCGACGGCGAGCGCGGCCCACACGGCGACGCCGAGCCCCCAGGAGGGCGCGGCCAGCGCGACGGCCGCCACGGCGGCGAAGCTGAAGGCGGCGCTGACCAGCGTCACCTGGTTCGGCGTGAGCCCGAGCGCGTACGATCCGGCGGCCAGGTACCGCCCGGCGGGCCGATTGACGAACCGTGAGTAGAGCGACACCCCCTTGGCCGACTTCTGCGCCCCGCGCAGTTCCAGCAGCGCGGTCCCGACTCTCGCCATGCGTTCCCCTGATCCCCGGCGATGGCACACGTGCACGAGTGCACGGGTGTTCGTATGAGGGGCACATCATCGCAGGACGGCCGCGGACCGCGGCTCCGGACGGGCCGATCCGTCCGGAACCGGCGCGGCGGCCGGGCGCGCGGCGGCCCTACGACACCACCCGCAGCAGCAGCACCGACCGCGCCGGGACCGTCAGCCGCTCCCCGCCCCGGTGCCGGCCCGCCGGCGCCTCGGCCTGCGCCTCCCGGGAGGTGTCGAGGACGAGTTCGTACGTCCCCGCCCACGGCGGGCCCGGCAGGATCCACTCCACCGGCCGGTCCCCGGCGTGCAGCAGCGCCAGGAAGCTGTCGTCCGTCACCTGCAGACCCCGCTCGTCCCGGCCCGGGATGTCCCGCCCCGACAGGTACAGCCCCAGCGCGGCGGCCGGCGCGTACCAGTCCCGCTCCGTCATCTCCTTGCCCGCCGGGGTGAACCAGGCCAGGTCCCGCAGCCCGTCCGCGCCCTGCGCCCGCCCCGAGAAGAACGCCCGCCGCCGCAGCACGGGATGCGCCTGGCGCAGCGCGATCAGCCGCCGGGTCAGCGCGAACAGCTCCTTCCAGGCGGGGTCCTCCAGCAGCGACCAGTCCACCCAGCCCGTCTCGTTGTCCTGGCAGTACGCGTTGTTGTTGCCGCCCTGTGTGCGCCCGAACTCGTCGCCCGCCACCAGCATCGGCACCCCGGTCGACAGCAGCAGCGTGGTCAGCAGGTTGCGCAGCTGGCGCCGGCGCAGCGCCCCGATCCCCGGGTCCGCGCTCTCGCCCTCCGTCCCGCAGTTCCACGACCGGTTGTCGTTCGTCCCGTCGCGGCCCTCCTCGCCGTTCGCGTCGTTGTGCTTGCGCTCGTAGGTCACCAGGTCCCGCAGGGTGAACCCGTCGTGCGCCGTCACGAAGTTCACCGAGGCGTACGGCCGCCGCCCGCCCCACGCGTACAGGTCGCTGGAGCCGGACAGCCGGTAGCCGAGGTCCCGTACGTCGGGCAGCGCGCCCCGCCAGAAGTCGCGCACGGCATCGCGGTAGCGGTCGTTCCACTCCGTCCACAGCGGCGGGAACGCCCCCACCTGATAGCCGCCCGACCCCACGTCCCAGGGCTCCGCGATCAGCTTGACCCGTCGCAGCACCGGATCCTGGGCGATCACCGCGAGGAACGGCGACAGCATGTCCACGTCGTGCATCGAGCGGGCCAGCGCCGCCGCCAGGTCGAACCGGAAGCCGTCCACCCCCATCTCCGTCACCCAGTAGCGCAGGGAGTCGGTGATCAGGCGCAGCACGTGCGGCCGCCCGGCGTGCAGGGTGTTCCCGCAGCCCGTGTAGTCGGCGTAGCGGCGCTGGTCGGACTGGAGCCGGTAGTAGCCCCGGTTGTCGATCCCGCGCAGCGACAGCGTCGGTCCCAGCTCCCCGGCCTCCGCCGTGTGGTTGTAGACCACGTCGAGGATGACCTCGATCCCGGCCGCGTGCAGGGCCTTCACCATCCGCTTGAACTCGCCGACCTGCTGCCCGGCGGTCCCGCTGGCGGAGTACCCGGCGTGCGGGGCGAAGTAGCCGACCGAGTTGTAGCCCCAGTAGTTGCGCAGGCCCCGGCGCAGCAGGTGGTCCTCGTGCGCGAACTGGTGCACCGGCAGCAGCTCCACCGCCGTCACGCCGAGGTCCTTCAGGTGCTCGACCGCCGCCGGATGGGCCAGCCCCGCGTAGGTGCCGCGCAGCTCCTCGGGAACACCCGGATGGCCCATCGTGAAGCCGCGCACGTGCAGTTCGTAGATCACCGAATCGGCCCAGGGGGTCTTCGGCCGGACGTCGTCCGCCCAGTCGTCGTCATCGTGGACGACCACCCCCTTCGGGACGAACGGGGCCGAGTCCCTGTCGTCGCGCACGGTGTCGGCGATGTACTGCTGGGGCCAGTCCCGGACGTGCCCGTAGACCTCCGGCGGCAGGGCGAAGTCCCCGTCCACGGCGCGCGCGTACGGGTCCAGGAGCAGCTTCGCCGGGTTGTACCGGGCGCCCGTCCAGGGGTCCCAGCGGCCGTGCACCCGGAAGCCGTACCGCTGTCCGGGGCGGACCCCCGGTACGAAGCCGTGCCAGATCTCGTGCGTGAGTTCGGTGAGGGTGCAGCGGGTCTCGACCCCGTCCCCGTCGAAGAGGCACAGCTCCACGGCCTCCGCGCCCTGGGCCCAGAGTGCGAAATTGGTGCCCGCGACCCCGCCGGGGCCCGGGTGGAAGCGGGCTCCCAGGGGATGCGCGGACCCGGGCCACACGGGTGGCGCCGGGTGCGCGGCGGCCCGTAACACCTGCGCCTGGACCCGCTGGCGCACGGAGTCCATGGCGTCCATGGTGCCCCTGGCCTCGGGGCCGCTCACGGCATTGCTGGCGGCGGCATCCACCGCCTCTTGCTCGGCTGCGCTCGACACTGCCCGCCTCCACGGCTCCTGGTACCGGCGGGGGAGTGCGGCCCGGCGTCCCGGCCTGGCCCGCCCCCGTCTGGTCCTTCCCACTGTTCTGCCCGAACAGTTCTGCCCGGAACGTGCCCGGCCCTCACGTTTCCCCCGGAGGGGGCCGGTCGTTGGACGGTGCGTGACTCTTCTGACGAGGCGGGCAGGGGCGGGCTTGGCCGCCGTGGCGGCATGGGCGGGCCTGCTGGGCGGGCTGACCGGCTGCACCAAGGACGGCGGATCCCCGGTGGAGATCGCCCTGCCCGGCAAACCCCGCCTGCCGGACGAGGCCATCCGGATCACCCCCGCGGACAACGCCAAGGGGGTCCCCGCCGAGGGGCCGCTGCGGGTGAACGTGCCCGAGGGCCGGCTGGAGAGGGTCGTCGTCACCAAGGTGGAGGACGCCCAGGAGGAGCAGGTCCCCGGGTCCATCGCCCCCGACGGGCTCAGCTGGAGCCCCGCGCCGTCGGCCGGGCGGCTCTCGCTCGCCGCCAAGTACACCGTCGACGCCGTCGCCCGGGACGGGCACGACCGCCGCCAGGCCCGGCACACCACCTTCACCACCTACGTTCCCGAGGAGAGGTTCATCGGCTACTTCAAGCCCGAGAACCGCTCCACCGTCGGCACCGGGATGATCGTCTCCTTCAAATTCAGCCGCGCCATCAAGCAGCGGGCCGACGTGGAACGGGCCATCACCGTCACCTCGGACCCGGCCGTGCCGGTCGTCGGCCACTGGTTCGGCGACGAGCGCCTCGACTTCCGGCCCAAGGAGTACTGGAAGCCCGGTACCCAGGTCACCGTCAAGATGGACCTGCGCGACGTCGAGGGCGCGTCCGGCTCGTACGGGATCCAGGACAAGACCGTCCGCTTCACCGTCGGCCGCTCCCAGGTCTCCCTCGTCGACGCCGCCGCGCACACCATGGAGGTCCGCCGGGACGGGCAGCTGGTGTCGACGATCCCGATCAGCGCCGGGGCGCCCAAGAACACCACCTACAACGGGAAGATGGTGGTGATGGAGATGTTCGACGTCACCCGGATGAACGGGCAGACCGTCGGCTTCGGCGGCGAGTACGACATCCCCGACGTGCCCCACGCCATGCGGCTCACCAACTCCGGCACCTTCCTGCACGGCAACTACTGGGCCAGCCCGGACACCTTCGGCTCCAGCAACACCAGCCACGGCTGCGTGGGCCTGCGCGACGACAAGGGCGGCGGCTCGGACACCCCGGCGGGCTGGTTCTTCGACCGGACGCTGGTCGGGGACGTGGTGGAGGTCGTGAACTCGCAGGACCGCGTCGTGGCCGCCAGCAACGGACTGGGCGGCTGGAACATGTCCTGGGCCGACTGGGTCGCCGGATCCGCCGTCAGCTGACCCCGCAATCGAGTGATTGTCGGACCGTAATGCCACGGCGCGAGGGTGTCCTCCGTCCGCCGCGCCGACGCCCTGCCCTAGAACTGGGTGCGCCCGGAACCGGCGCCCCAGGGCCTGGCAGGGCGATCAGCGCGGATACGGACGGAGCGTCATGTCAGCAAGGAACTGGACCCTGGGACTCGCGATCGGGGCCGTACTGGCCGCCGGGTCCCCCACGGCCCTGGCGGCGGCTCCCGCCCCCGGCCCCCCGGCAGCCCGCGCCCTGCGGGCACCGCTGCCCGGCGGACTCGGCCCGTGCGTCCCGGGCGACTGCCCCCGCCCCTTCCCGCCGATCGGCAGCGACGGCAGCGTCAAGGGCCGCGACAACGCCGTCAACATCTTCGCCGGCGGGCAGTTCCGGGTCCGGGGGCGCGCCTCCGAGGCCGAGGGCCGGCTGGTCGTCCTCGGCGGCTTCGACCAGGACAAGGTGGCCGGCGGGGACTCCCGCTACAACGTCGGCATCGTCGGCGCCGGCTCGCTGGTCCCGCCCCCCGACGGCGCGGACTTCCTCACCACCGGCGCCGACGTGACCGTCGCCACCGGCGAGACCCTGATCGCCGACCGGGGCGTGGTCCGCTACGGGGGCACGCTCAGCGGCACCGTGACCGGCACCCGCACCCCCGACGCGAACGCCGTCGCCCCGTACGCGGGCCTGCGTGCCGGGCTCAGCGCCGCCAGCCAGTGCTATGCGAAGGTCGACGGCAGCCCGCGCCCGCCGACCGGCACCGTCGTCAACAACGGCTTCGAGACCCTCTTCACCGGCAACGACCGCGACCTGCTCCAGGTCTTCAACGTGAACGCGGACCTGGTCAACCCCAACGGCGGCGGCGCACAGGGCATCCGCTTCGCCCGGATCCCGCCGACGGCGACCATCCTCGTCAACGTCCTGGGCGCCGGCACCCGCACCCTCAACACCTACAGCGGCACGCTCGTCGACCAGGGCGGCGACCCGCTCAACGCCTACCGCGAGCGGCTGCTGTGGAACTTCCCGGACGCCTCGGCCGTCAACCTGAACGGCAGCGGCCAGTTCCAGGGCAGCTTCCTGATCGGCAACCAGGCCTCCGAGACCCTGGTCACCCTGCCAGGGATCAACGGCCGCTTCTTCAGCACGGGCTCCGTCACCCACGGCAGCGAGACCATCGGGGGCGGCGGCCAGGAGTTCCACGCCTACCCCTTCACCGGCGACCTCCCCGACTGCGGCCCCACCCCCGACCCGACGGGCACGGTGGCGGTGGCGAAGGTGGACGGCGAGGGCCGGCCCCTGGGCGGCGCCCGCTTCGAGGTGTGGCACGAGACGAACGGGGTGCCGGGTCTCCAGACGGACACCGCGTCCCCCGACACCAAGGTGGCCGACTGCACCACCCCGGCCACCGGCCGCTGCGAGCACACCGGCGCCGCGCTCGGTACGTACTACTGGCGCGAGACGGCCCCGCCGACGGGCCACGACCTGCCCCCGAACCCGGTCTTCGAGCTGACGCTGACCCGCGAGAACGCCGCGGCCGGGGTCGAGGTGCGGGCCGTGAACACCCGCACCGAGACGCAGGGCGCCAGGGTCGTGCTGCGCAAGACCGACCGGGACACCGGGGCCGGACTGCCCGGCGTCCGCTTCGCACTGTGGCACGAGACCAACGACCGTACCGGCCTCCAGACCACCGGCGACGACGCCGACGAGCGGCTGGACGGGCTCTGCGTGACCGACGCCCAGGGCACCTGCACGGTCGAGCTGCCGGTCGGCGAGAGGTACTACTGGCAGGAGACCGGCTTCCCGGCCGGCTACGAGAGGCCCGCCGACCCCGTCACCCCGTTCGAGCTGACACGGGGAGACCTCGTCCAGGGCGTCGTCGTCACCGTCGCGAACCGCAAGGAGAACGTGGAGGACCCCGGTTCCCTGCACCTCGTGAAGAAGGACGCCAAGACGAAGCGGCCGCTGCGCGGCGCGGTGTTCGAGCTCTGGAAGGAGACCAACCGCACCGACGGCCTCCAGACCCGCGGCATCAACGCCGACCAGAAGGTCAAGGACGGCTGCGCGACCGACCGCAACGGCGTCTGCGACTTCGACGGGCTCTCCGAAGGCCTGTACTACCTGGTCGAGACGGACGTCCCCGAGGGTTACGTGCTGCCCCGCGACCGGGTGACCGGCCCGGTGCGCGTCACGGCGGCGGCCCCCGGCAACCACGTCGTGGTCACGCTCCGGAACAAGCGCGACGAACACGGCAAGGAGCACGGCAAGGACCCGGGCAAGGAGCACGGCAAGCACGAGGGCAAGGACCCGGGCAAGCACGAGGGCAAGGACCCGGGCAAGCACGAGGGCAAGGACCCGGGCAAGCACGACGGCAAGGAGCCCGGCAAGGAGCACGGCAAGCGCCCCGGCGCCTGAGCGCCCCGCGCACGGCCGTCCGGCCTCCCGCTGCGCCGGTGGAGTGGACCCCTCACCCCACCGGCGCAGCCGCGCGGGCGGCTCCCCGCCCGCGCGGGTTGGCTGGGGCGCGGAGGTCCGGCGGGCGGACCGGAGGAGGGCCGATGACCGCACGTCAGGCGACGGGATCCGCGGCCGTCCTGGCCGCCCTCCTCGCCGTCCTCGTCCTGCCGGGCCCGGCGCTCGCCGCCGCCCCCGACCCCGAGACGGCCTGCACCGCCGGGACCGGCCCCTACCAGCGGGAGCTGGAGGCCCACCTGCACCGGAAGGCCGACGGGGTGCAGTCGCCGGGCGACTGCGCCGCCGTCCGCGCCTTCCAGCGCGCGAACCGCCTCACCCCCGCCGACGGCTACGCCGGCCTCGCCACGTTCCGCACGATGACGGCCGTCGCCGCCCGCGCGAACCCCAACGCCGCGGGCCGCTGCCCCGCCGACGAGGACCGCGTGACCTGCGTGGACCTGGACCGCCAACTCCTCTGGGTCCAGGAGGGCCGCCGCGTGGTCTTCGCGCCCGTGCCCGTCCGCACCGGCGGCGACGACCAGGAGACCCGTACCGGCCGCCACGAGATCTACTGGCGGCACGAGGACCACGTCTCCACCCTCTACCCCGACTCCCCGATGCCGTACGCCCAGTTCTTCGACGGCGGCCAGGCCCTGCACGGGCGCGCCGGCGACCTGTACGCGCACGGCGGCTCGGCCGGCTGCGTCAACCTCTCGCTCGCGAACGCCGAACGTCTGTGGCACCTGCTGACGGAAGGGGACGTGGTCTACGTCTGGGGTACCAAGCCCGGGACCGAAGGCTGACACACCGCCGTACGTCCCACTTGGGACGGAACGGTGACATCACCGTGCCTTTTCGTGGTCCACCCATGTGATTTCCTGTCGACATGCGCGCGACTGCCCGCGCGCGGGGGACATGGGGAGAACACGAGTGAACCTGCAGCCGATACGCGGCCGCGCCCGCACCGGCCTGCCGGCCCTTCTGCTGGGAGCGGCCCTGCTGCTCACCAGCGCCTGCAGCGGCGGCGGCGGAAGCAACAGCGGGGGCAGCGGCGGGAGCGACGCCAAGGGGACGGTCGCCGGCGCCAAGACCGGCACCGAGGCGTCCAAGGCCGTGGTGAGCGTCAAGCCGGACGACGGGGCCAAGGAGGTCGCGACGAGCGGCATCCTGAAGATCTCCAGCACCGGTGGCAAGCTGACCACGGTGACGGTCGCCGACACCAAGGGCAACGCGGTGGAGGGCAAGCTGGCCGGTGACGGCGCGAGCTGGGAGCCCGCCCGCAACCTGGCCGCCGCCACCGAGTACAAGGTGCACGCGGTCGCCAAGGACGAGGCCGGCCGGGAGTCCGCCAAGGACACCACCTTCACCACCCTCACCCCCCAGAACACCTTCGTCGGCCACTACACGCCGGAGGACGGTTCGACCGTCGGCGTGGGCATGCCGGTCTCCATCAACTTCACGCGCGGCATCACCAACACGGAGGCCGTCGAGAAGGCCATCACCGTGACGGCGGAGCCGTCCGTGAAGGTCGAGGGCCACTGGTTCGGCAACGACCGGCTCGACTTCCGTCCCGAGAAGTACTGGGCCGCGGGCACCAAGGTCACCGTGAAGCTCGCCCTCGACGGCGTCGAGGGCCGCCCCGGGGTCTACGGCAAGCAGACCCGTACGGTCACCTTCACCGTCGGCCGCTCGCAGGTCACCACCGTCGACGCGAGCGCGCACACGATGCAGGTCGTCCGCGACGGCCAGGTCCTCAAGGACATCCCGATCACCGCGGGCGCCCCGGCGACGACCACCTACAACGGGCAGATGGTCATCAGCGAGAAGTACAAGGTGACCCGGATGAACGGCGCCACCGTCGGCTTCGGCGGCGAGTACGACATCTCCGACGTCCCGCACGCGATGCGGCTGTCGAACTCCGGCACTTTCGTCCACGGCAACTACTGGGCCCCCTCCAGCACCTTCGGCTCGGAGAACGTCAGCCACGGCTGCGTCGGCCTGGAGGACGAGCGCGGAGCCGGTGACGACAGCACCCCCGCGGCCTGGTTCTACAACGAGTCCCTGATCGGCGACGTGGTCGTCGTGAAGAACTCCAAGGACAAGCAGATCGCCCCGGACAACGGCCTCAACGGCTGGAACATGGACTGGGCGGAGTGGACCAAGTAGTACCCCTCCCCACGTAGTCGAGGTGGCCCGGTGCTGTGACCCACAGCACCGGGCCACCTGGCGTTAACCGGCGCTAACCTTCCCCGTATGACCATCTCTCTCGAAGTCTCCGAAGGCGTCGGCACCATCCTGCTGGACCGCCCGCCCATGAACGCCCTGGACATCGCCACCCAGGACCGGCTGCGCGAGCTCGCGGTGGAGGCCACCGACCGCGCCGACGTGCGCGCGGTGATCCTCTACGGCGGGGAGAAGGTGTTCGCGGCCGGCGCGGACATCAAGGAGATGCAGACGATGGACCACGCGGCGATGGTCGTCCGGTCCCGCGCCCTCCAGGACGCCTTCACGGCCGTGGCCCGGATCCCCAAGCCCGTCGTCGCCGCGATCACCGGCTACGCGCTGGGCGGCGGCTGCGAGCTCGCGCTCTGCGCCGACTACCGGATCGCCGCGGACAACGCCAAGCTCGGCCAGCCCGAGATCCTGCTGGGTCTGATCCCGGGCGCGGGCGGCACCCAGCGGCTGTCGCGGCTGGTCGGCCCGTCCAAGGCCAAGGACCTCATCTTCACCGGCCGCATGGTCAAGGCCGACGAGGCCCTCGCGCTCGGTCTGGTGGACCGGATCGTGCCCGCCGCCGAGGTGTACGAGCAGGCGCACGCGTGGGCCGCGAAGCTCGCCCAGGGCCCGGCGATCGCCCTGCGCGCCGCGAAGGAGTGCGTGGACGCGGGCCTGGAGGCCGACATCGACACCGGCCTGACCATCGAACGCAACTGGTTCGCGGGGCTGTTCGCCACCGAGGACCGCGAGCGCGGCATGCGCAGCTTCGTCGAAGAGGGCCCGGGCAAGGCCAAGTTCGTCTAGTCGGCGCCATCGGGGCGCGGTGGCGGAGAACCCCTGCGGGTGGATTAGCCAGGCCTTAAGGAAACCTTAAGCAGAGCTCCGGGTCCACTGACGGTGATCACGGCGCAGCGCACCGTCATCGCAGGTCAAGTCGAGTACACGGGCCTCCGATTGCCCGGCGCATATGCCGTGGCGACCCTCCGGGAGCGCTGATCCCGGAGGGTGTTTTCCCGTGGAACGGCCCGGACGGGCGCGTCGGCCGTCCATGATGGGTCCATGGCGGGCCTGGAGGGTGTGGAACAACCGCGGCAGCGCGTCGGCGCGCCGGCCGTGCGGCTCACGGCGGCGGTCGAGGAGGAACTGGGCCTCAAAGCGCTGGAGAGGTACGGGAATCCGGCCGAGGGTGAAGTGACGCTGCCGTCCATGCCGGAGTCGGCGAGCACGGCCCGCCGGCTCACGCAGAGCGTGGTGATCCGCTTCTGGGGCCTCTCGCCGCAGATCGCCGAGCACACCGTCCTGCTGGTCTCGGAACTCGTCGGCAACGCCGTGCGCCACACCGGGGCGCGGACCTTCGGCTTACGGATGCTGCGCCGGCGCGGCTGGATCCGCGTGGAGGTGCGCGACCCCTCGCGCGGGCTGCCCTGCCTGATGCCGGTCCACGAGCTGGACGTGACGGGCCGCGGTCTCTTCCTCGTCGACAAGCTGTCCGACCGCTGGGGCGCCGACCTGCTGCCGCGGGGCAAGATCACCTGGTTCGAGATGCGCGTCGCCGACCGCTAGGCGGCAGGGCGCGGGGACCCCTGAAACGCCAGAAACCCCCTGTCGCCGTGATGGGGCGCTGCGGGGGTTCCATGGGTGCGCCGAGGATCGATGGGGTGTGTGATCCTCGGCGGAAGACTTCGCTCGGGTCAAAGGGAAGCCGTGCTTCCGACTATGGCAGACGAGGGTCCAAACGCCAAAAGTCCCTACTCGGACATAAGTGTGCATATCCTATTGATTTTCATCTAAATCTTAGGTGAGGTGAGCCACCCGCCTCACATTCAATGAATAAATATCGACCACTCTGCGTAAATCGTTGATCAGGTAGCGGACAGTCGCACCCTCGACACGCGGGCCGCACGGGTCGCGAATTGGGTCAATCGTTATCTTCTCGCCCATTCACCCCTTAAATGGGCAGGTGTTCTCACTTCCAGGCCGCCGCGCGGCCCTGCGCGCGGGCACCGCCGTCCTGGCCGGCCTCGCCGCCGGCTGCGCCGCGGACCGGCCCGCCACGGGACCCGCCCCGTCCGCCGGCCCGGCCCGGGCCAAGCCCGCCCCGGCCGGTCCCGCTCCCGCGCCCCGCCGCTTCGCCGGCCAGCCCGTGGAGATCGGGCACGGTCCGCGCGACCGCCCGCAGGTCGCCCTGACCTTCCACGGCAACGGGGACCCCGCCATCGCCCGCGCCGTCCTCGCCGAGGCGGAGAAGGGGGGCGCGCGGGTCACCGTCCTGGCCATCGGCACCTGGCTCGACGCCCACCCCGACATGGCCCGCCGCATCCTGGACGGCGGTCACGAACTGGGCAACCACACCCAGCGCCACCTCGCCGTCAACGACCTGCCCGAGGCGGAGGCCTACGCCGAGATCACCGGCTGCGCCGAACGCCTCAAGCGCCTCACCGGCTCGATCGGCACCTGGTTCCGCCCCTCCCAGACCCAGTACGCCTCCCCGCTCGTCCAGAAGCTGGCGCAGCGGGCGGGGTACCCGCACGTCCTCTCGTACGACGTGGACTCACTCGACTTCACCTCACCCGGTGCCGCGGCCGTCATCCGCAACGTCACCGGGACGATCCACGGCGGATCGGTGGTGAGCCTGCACTTCGGCTACGCGGACACGGTCGACGCGATGCCGCCCCTCCTCGAAGAACTCGCGCGCCGCAAGCTGCGCGCGGTGACCACCACGGAGCTGCTGACCTCATGACGACGAACCGCCTTCCACGGAAGGCCACCGCGCTCCTCGCCGGACTGGTCCTCGCCGCCCTGGCGGGCTGCGGATCCGGCGGAAAGGGCGAGCCCGAGGCGCTCGGTTCCAAGGGGCCGGCCCAACCGGTCAAGGCCGTCCCGGCCGTCCCGCCCGGACTGCCCGGGATGCCTCCGGTGCTCGACCCCAACGACGTGTACGCGGCGGACCGGCCGAACCAGCTGTCCCCGGTGGTCAAGGACTTCCCGTCCCGCGTGTACGTCCCCAACACCAACTCCAACACGGTGTCCGTCATCGACCCGGCCACCTACAAGGTCATCGACACCATCCCGGTCGGCGTCCAGCCGCAGCACGTGGTGCCGTCCTGGGACATGAAGACCCTGTGGGTCAACAACAACCGCGGCCACACGCTCACCCCGATCAACCCGGCCACCGGCGAGGCCGGTGAGCCCGTGGAGGTGCACGACCCGTACAACCTGTACTTCACCCCGAACGGAAAGTACGCCGTCGTGATGGCGTCCATGGACCGCGAACTGGTCTTCCGCGATCCGCACACCATGAACCGCGTGAAAACCGTCCCGGTGACCTGTTACGGCGTCAATCACGCCGACTTCTCCTCGGACGGCCGCTACTTCATCGTGAGCTGCGAGTTCTCCGGAGAACTCCTCAAGGTCGACACCGAGAAGATGGAGGTCGTCGGCCAGCAGAAACTGCCCTTCGAGGGGGCGATGCCGCAGGACGTGAAGATCTCCCCCGACGGAAAGACCTTCTACGTCGCGGACATGATGGCGCACGGCATGTGGGTGCTCAGCGGCGACAAGTTCGACGTGCCCAAGCTGCTGCCCACCGGCAAGGGCTGCCACGGGCTGTACGTCAGCCGCGACTCCAAGGAGATGTACGTCTCCAACCGGGGCGAGGGCAGCATCTCCGTCTTCGACTTCAAGCAGAACAAGCTCACCAAGAAGTGGGAGCTGCCCGACGGCGGCAGCCCCGACATGGGCGGGGTCTCCGCGGACGGCAAGGTGCTCTGGCTCTCGGGCCGCTACAACTCCGAGGTCTACGCGATCGACACCGCCACCGGCAAGGAGCTGGCCAGGATCCCGGTCGGCGGCGGCCCGCACGGCCTCGCCGTCTACCCGCAGCCCGGCCGCTACTCCCTCGGCCACACCGGCATCTTCCGCTAGGCCCCCTCGACCCGGACCCGTACGCACGGAGGTGCCCCGGGAGCTCGCACGGCTCCCGGGGCACCGGCTCCATGAGGTTACGGTCACTGCCAGGCGACGGGCAGCCGCTCGGGCAGCCGCTTGATGAACCCGGTCCGCCAGACGAGGTTCTCCGCGGGGACGGCCAGGCGCAGTCCGGGCAGCCGCTCGACCAGCACCTCCAGGGCGATCTCCGCGTGCGCCCGGCCCAGCGCGGACGCCGGGCAGAAGTGCCGGCCGGCCCCGAAGGCGAGGTGGGCGTTGGCGCTCTCCCGCTCCAGGTCCAGCTCGTCCGGGCGCTCGAAGGCCTCCGGGTCGAAGTTGGCCCCCTCCAGCAGGACGAGCACCAGCTCGCCCTCCTTCACCAGCACGTCCCCGACCTGGACGTCCGCCATCGCGAGGCGGGGCAGGCCGTCGCCCACGGACAGGTTCCAGCGCAGCAGTTCGTCCACGGCCCTGCCCATGCGCTCCGGGTGCTCGCGCAGGTACCCGATGAGCTCCGGCCGCTGGAGCAGGGCGAGGACCGCCAGGACCAGGAACGCGGACGTGGAGACCGCGCCCGCGCCGAAGAGCGAGACGGCGACGGTCGCGAACATCTCGTCCGTCAGGTGGGCCGACTCCGGGTCGGCCTCCCGCAGTCCGGCGAACTTTCCGAGGAGCCCCGTACGCTCCTCGGCGGGCCGCGCCAGCTGCGTCTTGAACGCGTCGGCGAAGTAGCCGACGTCCTTGTACCAGTTGAGCGCGGAGTCGGCGAAGGGCTCGCGGGCGGTCATGAACGCGACGTCCAGCCCCGACATCAGCCGCCGCCAGTCCTCGAAGGGCACGCCCAGCACCTGGCAGTGCAGGGCCGCCGAGAAGGGGTCGGCGAACCCCGCCCGGAGGTCGGCCGGCCCGCCCTCGCGGACCAGGGCGTCGATCAGTTCCCCGGCCGTGGCGCGCAGGAAGTCCTGGAGGCCCTGCTGGCGCGGGTTGAGCGCCTTCATGACCGCGTTGCGCAGCCCGGCGCTGTTGATGTTGCCCATGTTGTTGACGACCTCGGGCGGGATCGTCAGCGCGTACTGGCGGGGCGCCCCGGCGTTGGCGGTGTCCTTGAGGCTGAAGCGCTCGTCCTCCAGCACCTGCTTGGCCAGCGCGTAGCTGCTCACGAGCCAGGCCGGATCCCCGGTGAGGGTCCGGACCCGGGCGACCGGAGCCTTCTCGCGCAGCCAGGAGCACTCCTCGGGGAGCACGTCACCGCGCCGGGAGAGGGGGAAGTCCAGGAGGGGCTCCCGCTCCTGCGTGCCCTCAGGCTGCTCGACGCTCATCGACGGTCCTCTCGGTCGGTGCGGTGCTCTGCGCGGGGGTGGTCTCCCGCGCGGTGGTGTCGTGCGGCGGTGCGGGGGGCGTGGACCCGTCGGCCTCGGGGCGCACGACGGCGTACGCCTGGTTGCGGGTCGCGCGCAGGCCCCCGCCCCGCGCGAAGAGGACGTCGGTCATCGGCATCTTGACGTGGTAGGCCGCCACCGAGGACGGCACGTCGAGAATGCTCGGGGTGTCCACGAAGAAGGGCAGCTCCGCCGCCATGTAATCGAAACAGACCTGCAACTGGGCGTCGGTGATGGATTCACCTTCCGGCAACTTCGAGCCGACAAAATGAAGGGCCATCTCCTCGCAGCCCTTGCGGAATACGTCGTCGGTCTCCAAGAAATGCAGAACGCGTCGGTGCAGTAGTTGGTAAACGGGGTTCTCCTGGAACTCCGAAAGGGCCCTCACCCGGATCTCGGCATGCTGAGGTCCTGATTCCTCGACGCCTTTGAGAATCCTTCTCCGGACCGCCTTGATCTCCTTCGCCGAACGCTTCTCCGCATGCTCGCGGGTGTACCCGAAGGCGGCGAACATCCGGTCTACGTGGAGGTCTGCGTAGACGAAGTCGACCTGCGCGAAGCGGGTCGTGGCCCATCTGGCGAGGCTTGATATGCGTTCGGAGCTGAAGTAGCTGTTGCCGGGGCTCACTCCGATCAGCACATGGTCGCCGTCTTCCCAGATGTGGCGGCAGGTGCGGGTGAAGGGCAGAACTTCGAATGATGCGTCAGCTGTGATCGTCACCTGTTTGATCGCCCTTGTTGCTGCTTGTCCCTGGGAGCCCTGCGCTCCTGGTGTGGCGGCAATGTCGGTACGTTATGCCGCGATCCCGGAGCGTGACAAGTGTTCGGCGGAATTGTTGGCCGGAATTATCGCTTCCGCGTTACGGAAGGGTAATTGAATTTCTTTCTGCCGGTCGAACGGGACCCGCGGCGGCGCTCCCTCCGGGGTGCCGCTACCCTGAGCCGGTCAACAAGCACCAAGAAGGGGTGGACCCAGTGGCGGACATCGAGAGCGCACGGGCGACGTTCAACAAGTTCGACGTGAACGGTGACGGATTCGTCACGGCCGACGAGTACAGCGCGGCCATGAAGGCGATGGGCGACGCGTTCGTCACCGCCTCGGTCGCGGACGCCGTGATCGCCTCCAAGGACACCAACGGCGACGGCCTGATGAGCTTCGACGAGTTCTGGGCCGCCCTGAACAAGTAGGCCCCGCGCCGCCCCCGTCCCCCTGCCGGGGCGGGGGCGCGGGCGCGGCTCCCGGCCCCGCGCCGCCCGGGCCCTCCGTGCCCGTCAGGCCCCGGACGTGCCCTCCATGGCCTCGACCTCCGCGAGGGCCTCCCGCAGCCAGCTCAGCCAGAAGCCCTCCAGGGCGATGCCGCCGTGCAGCACGAGCCGCCGCAGCCGGTCCTCCACCGCGTCCCGGCCCGGCGGGAAGTCCTTGGCCTCGATCGCCTCGTACTTCGCCAGCTGCTCCCGGTGCAGCTCCAGATGGCGCCGCAGCTCCGGACCGAGCCCCTGTAGCCCCACCACCCCCGCCGCGCGCAGCCGCAACAGCAGCGCGTCACGCATCGGCTTGGGGTCCTGGCTCTCGTCCACCCAGCGGGCCAGCTCCGCGCTGCCGTCGGGCAGCACCTCGTACTCCTTCTTCTGCCCCCGCACCGGGACCTCGCTGGGCAGCTCCCGGATCAGCCCGGCCTCCTCCAGCCGCCCGAGCTCCCGGTAGATCTGCTGGTGGGTCGCCGACCAGAAGTACCCGATCGACTTGTCGAACCGCCGGGTCAGCTCCAGCCCCGACGAGGGCTTCTCCAGCAGGGCGGTGAGAATGGCGTGCGGCAGCGACATGGGGGGAGTTTACGGTCGGGGCCCGATCCGGTGCGGGCGTCACCCGGCGCGGCCCGGACGGACGCGGCCCGCTGGCGGCCCCCGCGGACCCGGGGAAGGCTGGAGCGCATGGCTGCCGACACCCAGGGCTTCGACTACTCGGACCTCTCCGCCGTCTACGTCAACTGCACCCTCAAGCGCTCGCCCGAGACCAGCAACACCGAGGGCCTGATCGCCAAGAGCCGCGCCGTCATGGAGGCGGCCGGCGCCCGGACCTCACTGGTGCGGGCCGTCGACCACGACATCGCGACCGGGGTCTGGCCGGACATGACCGAGCACGGCTGGGAGAGCGACCAGTGGCCGGTCCTCTACAGCCAGATCATGGACGCCGACATCCTCGTGCTCTGCGGGCCGATCTGGCTCGGCGACAACAGCTCCGTCATGAAGCAGGTCATCGAGCGGCTCTACGCCTGCTCCTCCCTGCTCAACGACCGCGGCCAGTACGCCTACTACGGGCGGGTCGGCGGAGCGCTGATCACCGGCAACGAGGACGGCGTCAAACACTGCGCCATGAACGTCCTCTACAGCCTCCAGCACCTGGGCTACGCCATTCCACCCCAGGCGGACGCGGGCTGGATCGGCGAGGCCGGCCCCGGACCCTCCTACCTGGACCCCGGATCCGGCGGACCCGACAACGACTTCACCAACCGCAACACGGCCTTCATGTCCTGGAACCTCATGCACCTCGCCGCGCTCCTCAAGCGCGCGGGCGGCATCCCCGCGCACGGCAACCAGCGCTCCCTGTGGGACGCGGGCTGCCGCTTCGACTTCCCGAACCCGGAACACCGCTAGCGGTGCGGCGTCCCGGGCGCGGCCGCCGGGTTCAGCAGGTGTTCGGGTGCGCGACGTCCACCACGTACCGCTCGGGCGAGTGCAGGACCGAGGTGGTGAAGGCGGGCTTGGTGTCGAAGGCGGCGCCGAAGGTCACGTACCCCTCGTAGTCGCCGGTCAGGGCGAGGCCCTTGAGCTTGCCGAGGTCGATCTTCTGGAGCCTGGGGCCCCGGTAGACGTTCTGCCCCGCGTCGTCGTGACCGGCGGCGGGGTGCAGGCGGATCTCCAGGAAGTACTTCCCGGCCAGCGGGACGGGCTTGCCGGACCCGTCGTAGACCAGCCGGGAGACGGGTGTGACGGTGACCGGGGGCACGGAGCCCTGGAGGTCGATGACGATCCGGTCGTACGTGCAGTGACCGCCCCAGCGGGCGTTGACGACGAGCGGAGTCGGGGTGCGTACGGACGGAGCGGCGGACGCGGCGGCCGAGGCCGGCGCGGCGAGCGCGAGCCCGGCGGTGAGCAGGACACCCGTGGCCAGGGCCACGGTCCGGCGCGGGCGGTTCAGGTGGCGCATGACGTCCCCCCGATTCTCGTGAGACGGGGACTGGCTGTCACAGTCTGGGACACCCGTGGGGCGCCCGCGGTTCCCTCAGTGCGCGAGCAGGGCGCTCAGCTCCGCGTCCAGGTCGTAGTGGCGCCGTTCCTGCCCCCGCGGGACCAGCTCGGTGAGCCGCCGGCACAGCTCGCGCACGTCCTTGGCGCGGGCGGAGACCACACAGCTCTGCGCGCCGTTGCTGAGGGCGAGGAACACCCGCGGCTCGGTGCCCCGCCGCAGCGGCCACACCTGTATGTCGCCCTCGCCGGTGGCGCAGGTCTGCCCGTCGAGCAGCAGCTCGCGCGAGAACACCCAGCGGGCGAGGTGGGTCCCGGCGCCGCGGAAGTCGACGGCCAGCTCGTACGGCCGGTCCGTGCGGTAGACGAAGGCGCCGACCAGGGGGACGGACAGCGGCGCGGCTTCCAGCCGGAGCGGCAGGACGCGGTGTTCGGTGGTGGCCATGCTGGCTCTGCCTCTCTTCGCGCGGGTGGCGTGGACGAACCCCCTCCGGGCACGCTAGCCGACGCTCGCGGCGCTCCCCGGGGCCGAAGGTCCCGAGCCGGGCGGGCCGCAGGGCCCGTTTCCGGGACCCCCGAAGGCCGTCGCCGAGGCCGGAGCGCACGGGGCGCACCGCTCAACGGCCTCCGCGTCCCGTGTGGTTGACGCCATTTCTGCCGTGTTCATGACTGCCTCCTCGCCGGTGGGGCCGATCGTAGCCGGGACGCGCACGAGCCCGCCCTCCGGGGGAGAGCGGGCTCGACGGACCTGCGGCGGCGGACCGCGCCACCGTTGCTACGCGCGTGGGGTCAGCACTCGATGACGTTGACCGCGAGGCCGCCGCGCGCGGTCTCCTTGTACTTGATCTTCATGTCGGCGCCGGTCTCCTTCATGGTCTTGATGACCTTGTCGAGGGAGACCTTGTGGCTGCCGTCGCCGCGCATCGCCATCTTGGCGGCGGTGACGGCCTTCACGGCGGCCATGCCGTTGCGCTCGATGCAGGGGATCTGGACGAGGCCGCCGACCGGGTCGCAGGTCAGGCCGAGGTTGTGCTCCATGCCGATCTCCGCCGCGTTCTCCACCTGCTCCGGGGTGCCGCCCAGGACCTCGGCGAGGGCGCCGGCCGCCATGGAGCAGGCCGAGCCGACCTCGCCCTGGCAGCCGACCTCGGCGCCGGAGATGGAGGCGTTCTCCTTGAAGAGCATGCCGATCGCGCCCGCGGCGAGGAGGAAGCGGACCACGCCGTCCTCGTCGGCGCCCGGCACGAAGTTCATGTAGTAGTGCAGGACCGCCGGCAGGACGCCCGCGGCGCCGTTCGTGGGCGCGGTGACGACCCGGCCGCCGGCCGCGTTCTCCTCGTTGACCGCCATCGCGTAGATCGTCGTCCACTCGCTGCGGTGCATCATCGGGTCGCCCTCGGTGCGCAGCTGGCGCGCCGTGGAGGCGGCGCGGCGCTTGACGCGCAGCCCGCCGGGCAGGATGCCCTCGCGGGACATGCCGCGCGAGACGCAGGCCTGCATGACGCGCCAGATCTCCAGGAGGCCCTCGCGGATCTCCTCCTCGGTGCGCCAGGCCTTCTCGTTCTCCAGCATCAGGGAGGAGATCGACAGGCCCGTCTCGTTGGCGAGCCGCAGCATCTCGTCACCCGAGCGGAAGGGGTACTTCAGCTCGGTGTCGTCGAGCTTGATCCGGTCCTCGCCGACCGCGTCCTCGTCCACGACGAAGCCGCCGCCGACCGAGTAGTACGTCTTCTCCAGCAGGGGCGCGCCGGACTCGTCGTAGGCGAAGAGGGTCATGCCGTTCGCGTGGTACGGCAGCGAGCGGCGGCGGTGCAGGATCAGCTGGTTCGGCTCGTCGAAGGCGATCTCGTGTCCGTCGCCTATCTCCGCGCCCAGCAGCCGCAGCCGGCCGCTCTGGCGGATGCGCTCCACCTCGGCGTCGGCGCTCTCGACGTCCACGGTGCGGGGGGAGTGCCCTTCCAGGCCGAGCAGAACCGCCTTGGGGGTGCCGTGGCCGTGGCCGGTCGCGCCGAGGGAGCCGAAGAGCTCCGCGCGCACGGACGCGGTCTGGGCGAGGACGCCGTCCTTCTTCAGCCGCGTCGCGAACATGCGCGCCGCGCGCATCGGGCCGACCGTGTGGGAGGAGGACGGGCCGATACCGATGGAGAAGAGGTCGAAGACGGAGATGGCCACTGGCGGACTCCCTTGTCTGCTCGTGGGTGGGGAGGGGGGCAGGAGAGGATCCGGGGGTGGATCCGGGGGGTGGATCAGAGGGGTGGATCCGCGGATTTTGTCCGGCAGTCGAGCGTATCGCGTGGAGATGAACGGTTCGGCTCCCGGACGGGTCCGTCAGACGTGAGACAGCTCGCGCTCCGGTGTCGTGGAGCCCCCGGCGGGGCCTTCGGTACGGTCCGGCAGCGGGTCCGGGCCGATCAGGCCCGCCCGGTGGGCCCTGACGCCCGCCCGGACGGCCCAGAAGTACGTGACGAGCGCCATGGCGGCCACCAGGGCGATGTCGACGCCTCCGGGCAGGACGCCGCGGCCGCCGAAGTCGGTGGAGCCGAGGAGGGACAGGAGGGACAGGGCGCCCAGGAAGAAGACGATCCACCAGGCCGGGGCGAACTGGCGCAGGAGGTCCCGTTCGCCCTTGCGGGACAGGACCAGGGCGGCGATCGGGGCGGCCAGCAGGGTCAGGGCGGTGACGATGCCGGTGTTGGGCCACTGCGACCAGTAGAGGGCGCAGGCGGCGAAGACGAAGGTCAGCGGGCACAGGACCGTCGCGGCGGGGAGCCGGAAGGGGCGGGGCAGGCCGGGCCTGGTGCGGCGCAGGACGCCGACCGCGACCGGCCCGATCAGGTACGAGATCACCATCGCGGCCGAGATGACCGGGGCCAGGGTCTTCCAGCTGTGGCCGACGGTCACCAGGAGGAGGACGGAGAAGCCCAGGTTCATCCACATCGCCGGGCGGGCGGTGCCGTAGACCGGGTGGGTCTCCTTGAGCCGCTTGGGGAAGAAGCCCGTCTCGGAGAGGTTCTGCACCATGTACGCGGCGGAGGCCACGTTGGCGATGTTGGAGCCGGCGGGGGAGATGAAGGCGCCGAACTGGAGCATCACCACGACCCAGTGGATCATCAGCAGCTTGGCGAGCTCGGCGAAGGGACTGTTGAAGTTCACGCCCGACCAGCCGCCGGCCTGCGCCAGGTGCTCCGGCGGTACGGATCCCAGGAAGGCCGTCTGCAGGGCGAGGTAGATCACCAGGCCCAGGGAGAGCGAGCCGACCAGGGCGATCGGGATGGCCCGGCCGGGGTTCCTGGCGGCCCCGCCGAGGTTGACCACGGCCTGGAAGCCGTTGAAGGCGAAGACGACGCCCGAGGTGGTGACGGCGGTCAGGACGGCCGTCCAGCCGTTCGGGGCGAAGCCGCCGTGGGCGCTGAAGTTCTCGGTGTGGAAGCCCGAGGCGACCAGGGCGACGACGGCGAGGACCGGGATGGCGAACTTGACCAGGGTCAGCCCGGCGTTGATCTTCGCGAGGAGCTGGACCGACCAGTAGCAGGACAGCCACAGCAGCACGGTCAGCGCGAGCGCCACCGCCATGCCGAAGGCGGTCAGCTCGTGGGACCCGGCGTCCACCAGGTCACCGGCCCAGCCGAAGCTCCAAGAGGACATGTACTGCGTCGCGGCGATCGACTCGATGGGGATCAGCGAGGCGACCGCGATCCACACCGCCCAGCCGGTGATGAAGCCGAGCACCGGGCCGTGCGAGAGGGCGCCGTAGCGGGCCATGCCGCCCGGGATCGGGTAGGCCGCGCCCACCTCGGCGTAGGTCATGGCGATCATGCCGATGAAGACCGCGCCGATGACCCAGGCGACGAGCGCCGCCGGGCCCGCGACCTGGGCGGCCGTACCGGCGCCGAAGAGCCAGCCGGAGCCGAAGATCGAGCCGATGCCGATCATGATCAGCGCGAAGAGGCTGAGCCCCTTTCGGTTCGCCGCGCTCATGTCCATGGAGGGTGTCCGTCCTGAGGGAGATGCCTTTATTGCGACCCTATTTGCCGATTTTTTAATGTTTCAGAGGCGATAGGTGGCATCCACCAGGGACTTAGGTCATGAAAGGGGCCCGACCCCGTGGAAACGCGGCCGGGCCCCACCGCGGCTGCTTAGAGCGACGGGTACAGCGGGAACTTCGCGGCGAGCGCGGAGACGCGCGCCTTGAGGTCGTCGGCGTCGTACGACGGCTTCAGGGCCTGCGCGATGATCTCGGCGACCTCGGTGAAGGCCTCGGCGTCGAAACCGCGGGTGGCCAGCGCCGGCGTGCCGATCCGCAGACCCGAGGTGACCATCGGGGGCCGCGGGTCGTTCGGGATCGCGTTGCGGTTGACCGTGATGCCGACCTCGTGGAGGCGGTCCTCGGCCTGCTGACCGTCCAGCTCGGAGTTGCGCAGGTCGACCAGGACCAGGTGCACGTCGGTGCCGCCGGTGAGGACGTCCACGCCCACGGCCTTGACGTCGTCCTGCACCAGGCGGGCGGCGAGGATCTTCGCGCCCTCCAGGGTGCGCTCCTGGCGCTCCTTGAACTCGGGCGAGGCCGCGACCTTGAAGGAGACCGCCTTGGCCGCGATCACGTGCTCCAGCGGACCGCCCTGCTGGCCCGGGAAGACCGCGGAGTTGATCTTCTTGGCCAGCTCCTGCGTCGACAGGATGACACCGCCGCGCGGACCGCCGAGGGTCTTGTGCGTGGTGGTGGTGACGACGTGGGCGTGCGGCACCGGGTTCGGGTGCAGACCCGCGGCGACCAGACCGGCGAAGTGCGCCATGTCGACCATCAGGTACGCGCCGACCTCGTCCGCGATGCGGCGGAAGGCGGCGAAGTCCAGCTGGCGCGGGTACGCGGACCAGCCGGCGACGATCAGCTGCGGCTTGGACTCCTTGGCGAGGCGCTCGACCTCGGCCATGTCGACCTCGCCGGTCTCGTCGACGTGGTACGGGACCACGTTGTAGAGCTTGCCGGAGAAGTTGATCTTCATGCCGTGGGTCAGGTGACCGCCGTGGGCCAGGTTCAGGCCCATGATCGTGTCGCCCGGCTTGAGCAGCGCGAACATCGCGGCGGCGTTGGCCTGCGCACCGGAGTGCGGCTGGACGTTCGCGGCCTCGGCGCCGAACAGCGCCTTGATGCGGTCGATCGCGATCTGCTCGACCACGTCGACGTGCTCGCAGCCGCCGTAGTAGCGGCGGCCGGGGTAGCCCTCGGCGTACTTGTTGGTCAGGACCGAGCCCTGGGCCTCCATGACGGCGACCGGAGCGAAGTTCTCCGACGCGATCATTTCCAGGGTCGACTGCTGGCGCACGAGCTCCGCGTCGACGGCCGCGGCGACGTCCGGGTCGAGCTCGTGGAGCGGGGTGTTCAGAACGGACATCAGGATCCCCTGGGGTGTCAGTTGTCGGAGTGGGTGAGCGCGGCGTACTCGTCGGCGGAGAGCACGTCCTTCGGCTCCTCCGAGAGGCGCACCTTGAACAGCCAGCCACCCTCGAACGGAGCGGTGTTGACGAGCGCCGGGTCGTCCACGACGTCCTGGTTGGCCTCGACGACCTCACCGGAGACGGGGGAGTACAGGTCGCTGACCGACTTGGTCGACTCCAGCTCGCCACAGGTCTCGCCCTCGGTGACGGTGTCGCCGACCGCGGGGAGCTGGGCGTAGACGACGTCACCGAGCGCGTTGGCCGCGAACTCCGTGATGCCGACCGTCGCGACGCCGTCCACGGCGTCCGACAGCCACTCGTGCTCCTTGGTGTAACGCAGCTGCTGGGGGTTGCTCATGACCTGATTCTCCTGGATGCGGGGGAGTGGATGTGAACAGTGGTCTCGCGGACCGAGACGGGCGCCGGGGCGCCGGGACACGGCCGTACGGCCGGCCGTGCGGCTGCGGCGACTACTTCTGCCGCTTGTAGAACGGCAGGGCCACGACCTCGTACGCCTCATGCGTACCGCGAATGTCCACGCCGACGCCGGAGGTCCCGGGCGCGGCGTGCTCCGCGTCGACGTACGCCATCGCGATCGGCTTGCCCAGCGTCGGGGACGGGGCGCCGGAGGTGACCTCGCCGATGACCTCGCCGCCGGCGACGACCGGGAATCCGGCGCGCGGGACGCGGCGGCCCTCGGCGATCAGGCCGACCAGCTTGCGCGGCGGCTTGGTGGCGGCGGCCTCGGCGGCGGCCTCCAGGGCGGCGCGGCCGACGAAGTCACCCTCCTTCTCGAACTTCACGACCCGGCCCAGCCCGGCGTCGAAGGGGGTGAGGGAGGTGGTCAGCTCGTGCCCGTACAGCGGCATGCCCGCCTCCAGGCGCAGCGTGTCGCGGCAGGACAGGCCCGCCGGGACCAGACCCGCGTCCTTGCCGGCCTCGGTCAGCGCCTGCCACAGCTCCACGGCGTGCTCGGGGGAGACGAACAGCTCGAAGCCGTCCTCGCCCGTGTAGCCCGTACGCGCGATCAGCGCCGGCACGCCCGCGACGGTGCCCGGCAGGCCCGCGTAGTACTTCAGGCCGTCCAGGTCGGCGTCGGTCAGCGACTTCAGGATGCCGGGGGACTCCGGACCCTGGACGGCGATCAGCGCGTAGGCGTCGCGGTCGTCGCGGACCTCGGCGTCGAAGCCGGCGGCGCGCTCGGTGAGGGCGTCCAGGACGACCTGGGCGTTGGAGGCGTTGGCGACGACCATGAACTCGGTCTCGCCCAGGCGGTAGACGATCAGGTCGTCCAGGATCCCGCCGTCCTCCTGACAGATGTGCGTGTAGCGGGCGCGGCCGACGCCGACGGTGGAGATGTTGCCCACCAGCGCGTAGTCCAGGACCTTGACGGCCTCGGGGCCGGTCAGCGTGATCTCGCCCATGTGGGACAGGTCGAACAGGCCGGCCTTGGTCCGTACGGCGTTGTGCTCGTCGCGCTCACTCGCGTAGCGCAGCGGCATGTCCCAGCCCGCGAAGTCGGTCATGGTCGCACCGAGCGAGCGGTGCAGCGCGTCGAGCGCGGTCAGGCGGGGGGCAGTGCTCATGGGTGTGGCTCCCGGGTCCCAGGGCATGACATGACGAGGACGATCCTCCCCATCTGTCATCGGAACCTGAGAGGTTCGCCGAGAGTTCCCGCGACACGGCGGGACGCCCTGGCTTGCACCTTGGGTGGAGCGCGCGGCGGCCGTCGGGGGACGGACACGTCGTCGCTCGCTTTTCAGATCTGCCTCATCCACGCGGTACGGGGCCTGAGAGATTCAAGGGAGGTACTTGCTCCTTCGGCGCCCGGGCACGGCCTCACGGCGTGCCGGGACTCTCCCGCGCGGATTCAAGCGGCCGGTATGCAGTTGGTGTCCAGATGGCGCACATCATTGCACGGGACGCTCGGGAGCGGGCAGTGGGGCCCTGGAAGAACGGACGGGACCGGAACCGAGGCCACCGGATTACCGTCTCTTTACACTCAGTGGGCACGGGGTCCAGGCGACCCGATTCGGGGGGAGACGATCACTGTGCGGAGATTCGGAGTGCTGGCGGCGACGGGAACGGTGGACGGGGTCCCGGCCCAGCGCAGTACGCGGCCGCGGCCGGCCGGCCGGATCCGCGACCTGCGCGGCACGGCGGTGGCCGGGCCGCGGCGGCTCGGATTCCCCGCCGGGGACATCGTGGTGGTCTCCGGCCTGCCCGGCGGCGGCAAGAGCACCCTGATCAAGCGGGCGGCCGAGGACGGCGGCATCGACTCCCAGGACGTCCGCGAGCGCTGGGAGCGCCGGATGCCCGGGGCACTGCCGTACGCCGCGTACCGGCCGCTGGTGCGGGCCGCGCACTACTGGGGCCTGTGGCGGCGGCTGCGCACCGGGGACTCCGTCGTGGTCCACGACTGCGGCACCCAGGTGTGGGTGCGGGGGATGCTCGCCGCCGCCGCCCGGCGGCGCGGCAGGTCGCTGCACCTGCTCCTGCTGGACACCACGGCCGAGGAGGCCCGCTCCGGGCAGCGGGCGCGGGGGCGCCGGGTCTCGGCGTACGCCTTCGCGCGCCACCGGGGTGCGGTGGGGCGGCTGCTGCGGGACGCCGAGGCCGGTCGCCTGCCGGCGGGATGCGACTCCGCGGTCATCCTGGACCGCCGCTCGGCGGCGGCGGTGACCCGGATCTGCTTCTTCTAGGGCTGCTTCGCCTCCGGGGCGCAGATGCCGTGCTCTCAGGGGCCCTGTGCGGGCTGCGGGTCGAGGGGGGTGGGGACGCGCGAAGGGCGCTCGGGGTGGGGCGGTAGCCTCGGGGCGACATCGGGGCGCGACCGTACGGAGGCAGGGGTACATGCAGGGCAGCGGCTGGCCGGCGAACGAGTTGGAACAGGTCCTCGGGGCGGCGCTCGGCCGCCCGGACGCCGGACCGCAGATCCTGGAGGTCCTCGGCCGCAGCCGGCTCTGGGTGCCCCTGCCCCACGGCGGCAGTCCCGACCACGCCGCCCTCGACCTCCCGACGATGCTGATCGGCGGGGAGGCGTACGTCCCCGTCTACAGCTCGGAGGCCCAGTTCCGGCACGGCGCCGGCCCCACCATGGACTTCGCCGTCGCCCCCGCCGTCGAGTTCGCCCGCGGCCTGCCCCCGCAGCTCGGCATCGCGGTGAACCCGGAGGGCGCCGTCGGGGTGCCGCTGCCCCCCGCCGTCGTCGCCGAGCTGTGCCGCGCCGGCCGGACCCCGCTCGACGGCCCCGCCAGCGGTGGCCGCGTCCGGCTCTACGAGCCCGACTGGCAGGAGGACCCCGTCGACTTCCTGGCCGCCGCCGCCGAGGAGTTCCGGGCCACCGGCGTGGTCACCGCCGCGCACCGCTGCCTCGCCAGCGTCGAGGCCGGCCCCCCGCAGCTCTACATCGGGGTCCAGCTGGTGGGATGGGATCCCGGGACGCGCGCGGCCCCGCTGGAGGCCCTCGGCCGCGCCCTGGCCCGCGTACCCGCGCCCTGGCCCGTGCAGTTGATCCTCCTGGAGGCGGCCGAGGACCCGGTCACGGACTGGATTCGTGAGCGCGTACGCCCCTTCTACCTTCCCTAGCGCCGCTTAAGCTGGTTGGTACGGGTGGACGACGGGCGGACGAAGAGGGGTACCGGGTGAGTGCGTCAGGCACGGCCGCGGCCGGGCAGGTCGAGCACATGCTGCGCCAGGTGACTCCCGGGCGCTATGAGAGTTATGAGTCATTCCTGCACGCCCTCACCGAGGGCAGGCTGTGGATGCTGCTGTGGCAGGGGCAACCGGGCTCGCCCGACGCCCAGTACGGCGGCATGGAGGTCGAGGGCCTCGGGTACGCGCCCTGCGTGACCTCGCCCCAGGAGCTGGCCGCCAGCGGCTGGAACCGCGGTTACGAGGTCGTCACCGGCCGGGACATCGCCCGCGCCCTCTACCCCGACCGCTGGGGGCTGTGGGTCAACCCGCACGCCCCGGGCGGCGGCCTCGGCGTGCCCTGGGCCGACCTGCGCCGCGTCGCCACCGGCCTGGACCGGATGCCCGCGGGCCCGTTGCGGCTCTCCGAGCCCGCCCTGGAGCTCCCGCAGTTCTACGGGCTGCTGACCCAGCACGCGCACCGTACCCCGGCCGTCAGGTCACTGCGCCGCGCGTGGGTCCAGCCCGCGCTCGGGACGGCCTACCTCGCGGTGGGGCTCGACCTGTACGACGCCTCCGCGCCCGCGCTGGAATCCGTACGCGAGATGATGCGCCAGTCGGTCGGGGCCGTCCCCGAGGGCGTGCCGGTGTGCACGGTCGCGCTGGCGGACGAGCACGACCCGGTGGCGATGTGGCTGCGGGCGCAGACCAGGCCGTTCTACGACCGCGAGGGCCAGGCCGCGACGTACTGACCCACGCGGAAAACCACTTGACCGGCTCCCGCGGGCCGGATCGGGGCCCCGTGCCGACCCTTCTACAGGGAGTCGCGCGGGTGTGCCCGGAGCCTGAGACGGGCACCTTCGACGGACCTTCGGCCGTCGGGAACCACGGTTCCCGGCGGCTTTCGCCTTGTCCGGATATCACCGCTGTTGGACGTCCAATTGACGCACTCATCCTATGGGTTGGCCGTCATGTCCGTTTGCGCACCGAACGGACGGTCTTGCTCCGCTGAGCCGTGAGCGGAGTCCGGATAACGGGAACCGGGGCGTCAGATCACGGTTGCGCATCCATTCATCTGCGGGTCTGGCGGCTGGTCGAGCGCCCGATGAAGACTCCCCACCCAAGAGCCGGTCAGTCCTCCAGGGCGCGGCTCGGCACGTGGACTTGGCTTGTTGTTTCACACAGCACCTCCTGCACTTCCCGTACTTCACGCACCTCCTGCACCTCGGCTGCACCGCACCTCGCTCCGCACGGCAATTCGCACAGCAGTTCGTAATACCTGCAGTTCGCAGCACCTTGCAGTCCGCAGTTCGCAGTCCGCACCTCCCACCGCACTTCGCACGCGTTCCACGTGTCCCGAGCACTCCGAGCGCCACTCCGCACCAACGCCGCCACAGCGGCGGGCATGGGCCGGCCACCCGTCGGCCGAGAGGGGTCCCCACCACGATGACGGCACCACTGCACGACACGAGCGCGGAAACGCCCGCACCCGTGTCCGTAGCCGACGTCCCTGCCAAGGCCATCGAAGGCCGCTCGCCCGGCCGCATCGCCTGGATGCGGCTCAAGCGCGACAAGGTCGCGCTGACCGGCGGCGTGGTCGTGATCCTCCTGATCCTGGTGGCGGTCTTCGCGCCGCTGATCGTGGGCCTGCTGGGCCACGATCCCAACGAGTTCCACGAGGACATGATCGACCCGGACCTGGGCACGCCGCTCGGCTCCTTCGGCGGCATCAGCTCCGACTTCCTGCTGGGCGTCGAACCGACCAACGGCCGCGACGTGTTCAGCCGGATCGTCTACGGCGCCCGCATCTCCCTGGTCGTCGCCTTCCTGGCGGCCTTCGTCTCGGTCGTCCTGGGCAGCCTGCTCGGCGCCCTGGCCGGCTTCCTCGGCGGCTGGGTCGACGCCGTCATCAGCCGCGTGATGGACCTGCTGCTGGCCTTCCCGCAGCTGCTGTTCACCATCGCCCTGGTCTCCGTGGTCCCCAACTCCCTCTGGGGGTTCGAGGGTTCGGGCGTCCGGATGGGCGTGCTGATCGTCGTCATCGGCTTCTTCGGCTGGCCGTACATCGGCCGCATCGTCCGCGGCCAGACGATCTCCCTGCGTGAACGCGAGTACGTCGAGGCCGCACGCAGCCTCGGCGCGGGCCGCGGCTACATCCTGATCAAGGAGCTGCTGCCCAACCTGATCGCGCCGATCCTCGTCTACTCGACGCTGATCATTCCGACCAACATCCTGACGGAAGCGGCCCTCAGCTTCCTGGGCGCCGGCGTCAAGCCGCCCACGGCCTCCTGGGGAAAGATGCTCTCCGACGCCGTCCCCATCTACCAGGACGACCCCATGTACATGGTGGTCCCGGGTATCACGATCTTCATCACCGTCCTGGCGTTCAACCTCTTCGGGGACGGGCTGCGTGACGCACTCGACCCCAAGGGCAGCTGAACCGCTTCTTCGATTCACCCACCTCTGGAGGTTGGACAACCGTGATCCGCAGAAAGCAGGCACTCGCGATCACCGCCGTGATCGCCGCCCTGTCGCTGACCGCCGCGTGCGGTGGCAACGACAAGAAGGCCGACAGCAGCGACGACAAGGGGGACAAGGGCTACAGCGGCGCCACCGCCGCCGTGGTCAACGCCTCCGACGCCAAGGGCGGCGAGCTGAAGCTCTGGTCCCCGCAGGACGTCGACTTCCTCGACCCGGCGCGCGCCTACTACGGCTTCGTGTGGAACCTGCAGCGCCTCTACATCCGCCAGCTGTACGCCTACGACAGCAAGCCCGGCGCGGCCGGCACCAAGCTGGTCCCGGACCTCGCCGCGGGCGAGCCCGTCCTGAGCAACGACGGCAAGACGTACACCGTCAAGATCAAGGACGGCGTGAAGTTCGACGACGGCTCGCCGATCACCGCGAAGGACTTCAAGTACGGCATCGAGCGCGTCTTCGCGCAGGACGTGCTGTCCGGCGGTCCGACGTACCTGATCGACCTGCTCGACCAGGGCCAGAAGTACCCGGGTCCCTACAAGGACACCGACCCGAACAAGATGGGCCTGAAGTCCGTCGAGACGCCGGACGACCACACGATCGTCTTCAACCTGGCGAGCGCCAACTCCGACTTCAAGTACCTGCTGGCCATGCCGTCCTCCTCGCCGGTCCCGGCGGGCAAGGACGAGGGCGCCTCCTACACCAACAAGCCGGTCTCCACCGGTCCCTACAAGGTGGAGTCCTTCGCCTCGGGCAAGGGCGCGACCTTCGTCCGCAACGAGAACTGGGACCCGGCCACCGACACGATCCGCAAGGGTCTGCCGGACAAGGTCACCTTCACGGTCACCACCAACCCGGACGACATGGACCAGCGCCTGCTCTCCGGCGACATCGACCTCGCCGTCGACGGCACCGGTGTCCAGCAGGCCGCGAAGAACAAGATCCTCAAGGACTCGAACCTCAAGAAGAACGCGGACAACCCCTACACGGGCTACATCCGCTACTTCGCCTTCCCGCAGACGGTCGCGCCGTTCGACAACATCGAGTGCCGCAAGGCCGTCATCTACGCGGCCGACCCGAAGTCGCTGCAGAACGCCCGCGGCGGCCCGACCAGCGGTGACCTCGGCGCGAACATGCTGCCGCCCGGCATCCCCGGCTCGGACAAGAAGTACGACCCGTTCAACCTGACGTCCGGCAAGCCGCAGACGGACAAGGCCAAGGCCGCGCTCAAGGCCTGTGGCAAGCCCGACGGCTTCGAGACCACCATCGCGGTCCGCAACAACCGCGCCCCCGAGGTCAAGAGCGCCGAGTCCCTCCAGGCCGCGCTCGCGAAGATCGGCGTCAAGGCGACGATCGACCAGTACGACGGCAAGCTCTCCTCCTCCACGATCGGTTCGCCCGAGAACGTGAAGAAGAAGAACTACGGCATCATCGTCATGGGCTGGGGCGCCGACTACAACTCCGGCTCGGGCTTCCTGCAGCCGCTGGTCGACGGATCGTTCATCCTGCCGAACGGCAACAACAACTACACCGAGGTCAACGACCCCGAGATCAACGGCCTGTTCAAGACCGCCGCTGCCGCCGCCACCCCCGAGGCCGCCGCCCCGTTCTACGGCCAGATCAACCAGAAGGTCATGGAGAAGGCGCTCTACCTGCCGATCAACTTCGACAAGGCGCTGATCTACCACAACCCGCGTCTGACCAACGTCTACTTCAACGACTCGATGGGCCGCATCGACCTCGCGGTCCTGGGCGTCGGCAAGTAGTCGGGCGAGCAGTACCGGCCCGTGAGGGCCCGTAAGGCAGCAGCAACCAAGCAAGTACGCAAGTAAGTGCCTTCACCGCACGTGCGCTAGTCCGAAGGGCAGGTGAAGGCCGCAGGCGGCGGCTGCCGTCCCCACGAGGGACGGCGGCCGCCCGCCCCGGGCGGCCGACTGCAGTGCTCGTCTACCTCATACGGCGGCTTTTCAACGTCGCCGCCACGCTGCTGGTGGTCTCCGCGGTCACCTTCGGCATCTTCTTCGCGGTCCCCAAGCTGACCGGCAGCGACCCCGCGCTCATGTACGCCGGCCGCGAGACCAGCGAGACCGCCCTGCAGGGCATCCGGGTCAAGATGGGCTTCGACAAGCCGATCTCCGAGCAGTACTGGGTGTTCCTCAAGGGGATCTTCGTCGGCCGCGACTACGACGCGGGCACCGAGGTCACGCACTGCGCCGCGCCGTGCTTCGGCTACTCCTTCAAGAGCGAGGCACCCGTCTGGCAGACCATGCTCGACCGCATGCCGGTCACCCTCTCGCTCGCCCTCGGCGCGGCGGTCATCTGGGTGCTGGCCGGTGTGGCCACCGGAGTGGTCTCGGCGCTCAAACGCCGGACCGCCATCGACCGCACCGTCATGGTCGGCGCCCTCGCCGGCGTCTCCCTGCCCATCTTCTTCACCGGCATGGTGGCCCCGGCGGTCTTCGTCTACAGCCTCGGCTGGCTCGACGTCTCCAATTACAAACCCCTGACCGAGGATCCGCTGGCCTGGCTCAACAGCATGATCCTGCCCTGGGTCACCCTGGCCTTCCTCTTCGCCGCCACCTACGCCCGCATCACCCGGGCGACCATGCTGGAAGTCCTCGGCGAGGACTACATCCGCACGGCGCGCGCCAAGGGCCTCAAGGAGGGCGTGGTCATCCGCAAGCACGCCCTGCGCTCCACCCTCACCCCGATCGTCACGATGTTCGGCCTCGACCTCGGCGGACTCCTCGGCGGCGCGGTGCTCACCGAGACGACCTTCAACTTCCAGGGTCTGGGGACGGCGGCCGTCGCCGCCATCGGCCAGGGCGACCTCCCCGTGATCATGGGAGTCACCCTGCTCGCCGCGCTGTTCGTGGTGATGGCCAACCTGATCGTGGACCTGCTGTACGCCGTCATCGACCCGCGCGTGAGGCTGACGTGACCAAGACCGTTTCCGACGAGCCCGCCTTCGTCCCGGAGCAGGGCGGACCGCGCGACGCGGCCCCCTTCCTCTCCGTACGCGACCTGCGCGTGCACTTCCCGACCGACGACGGCCTGGTGAAGTCCGTCGACGGACTCTCCTTCGACCTGGAGCGCGGCAAGACCCTCGGCATCGTGGGCGAGTCCGGCTCCGGGAAGTCGGTGACCTCGCTGGCCATCATGGGCCTGCACCGCACCGGCAACGCGCGCAGCCGCCCCCACATCTCTGGCGAGGTCGTGCTCGACGGCGAGGACCTGGTCGCCGCCGACGCCGACCGGGTGCGCCGCCTGCGCGGCCGCAAGATGGCCATGGTCTTCCAGGACCCGCTGTCCGCGATGCACCCGTACTACTCGGTCGGCAAGCAGATCGTCGAGGCCTACCGGACCCACCACGACGTCGACAAGAAGACGGCCCGCACCCGCGCCGTCGAGATGCTCGACCGCGTCGGCATCCCGGAGCCCCACCGGCGCGTGGACGCCTACCCGCACGAGTTCTCCGGCGGCATGCGCCAGCGCGCCATGATCGCGATGGCGCTGGTCAACAACCCCGAGCTGCTCATCGCGGACGAGCCGACCACCGCCCTGGACGTCACCGTCCAGGCGCAGATCCTCGACCTGATCCGCGACCTCCAGAAGGAGTTCGGCTCCGCGGTCATCATGATCACGCACGACCTCGGCGTGGTCGCCGAGATGGCCGACGACATCCTCGTGATGTACGGCGGCCGGTGCGTCGAGCGCGGCACCGCCGAGAAGGTCTTCTACGGCCCCCGGCACCCCTACACCTGGGGCCTGCTCGGCTCCATGCCGCGCATCGACCGCGACCAGACCGAGCGCCTGATCCCGGTCAAGGGCTCGCCGCCCAGCCTCATCAACATCCCGAGCGGCTGCGCCTTCAACCCCCGGTGCCCCTACGCCGACGTGCCCAAGGGCGGCATCACCCGTACCCAGCGCCCCGAGCTGACCGAGGACGACAGCCGGCACTGGTCCGCCTGCCACATGTCGCAGGAGGAGCGGACCCGGATCTGGACCGAAGAGATTGCGCCGAAGCTGTGACCGAGAAGCCTGAAACCCCCGGGGCGCCCGAGACGCCCGAAACCGACACCGCTGACGCGCTCCTGAAGGTGACCGGGCTGGTCAAGCACTTCCCCATCAACAAGGGGCTGCTGCGCCGGCAGGCCGGGGCCGTCAAGGCCGTGGACGGCATCGACTTCGAGGTACGACGGGGCGAGACCCTCGGCATCGTCGGCGAGTCCGGCTGCGGCAAGTCCACCATGGGGCGCCTGATCACCCGGCTGCTCGAACCGACCGGCGGCCGGATCGAGTTCGAAGGCAGGGACATCACGCACCTGGGCGTGGCGGGCATGCGACCGCTGCGCCGCGACGTGCAGATGATCTTCCAGGACCCGTACGGCTCGCTGAACCCGCGCCACACGGTCGGCACGATCGTCAGCGCTCCCTTCCGGCTCCAGAAGGTCACCCCCGAGGGCGGCCTGAAGGCGGAGGTCCAGCGGCTGCTGTCGCTGGTCGGCCTGAACCCCGAGCACTTCAACCGCTACCCGCACGAGTTCTCGGGCGGCCAGCGCCAGCGGATCGGCATCGCGCGCGCCCTGGCCCTCAAGCCGAAGCTCGTCGTCGCGGACGAGCCGGTCTCCGCGCTGGACGTGTCGATCCAGGCCCAGGTGGTGAACCTGCTGGACGACCTCCAGGAGGAGCTCGGCCTGACGTACGTGATCATCGCGCACGACCTGTCGGTCATCCGGCACGTCTCGGACCGCATCGCGGTGATGTACCTCGGCAAGATCGTGGAGCTCGCCGACCGGAAGTCGCTGTACGAGGCCCCGATGCACCCGTACACGACGGCGCTGATGTCTGCGGTGCCGGTCCCGGACCCGCGGCGGCGCGGGGCGAAGAGCGGGCGCATCCTGCTCAAGGGCGACGTGCCCTCGCCGATCTCCCCGCCGGCCGGCTGCCGCTTCCACACGCGGTGCTGGAAGGCGACGGAGATGTGCACCAAGGTGGACCCGCCGCTGGTCGCCCTGAAGACCGGGCACCAGGTGGCGTGCCACCACCCGGAGAACGCTCCCGACCAGGCGCCGGGCGACCCGGCCCTGCCGGGCGCGACCGAGGCGGTGGCGGTGGCCTCCGAGTAGACCCTGCCCTGGCCGGGCGGTGACCCGGGCAGGACGGTCGTGGGGGCGGCGGGTCCGGAGTAGCGGACGGACCCACCACCCCCGGGCGGGGCCCCGGGACACCCCGGGGCCCCGCCGATCCCTTCCCCCCCGGCAACACCCACCGGAACCGGCCCCCGCCCGCGACGCCCCGGAACCACCCCCCCGGGCACACCGGCCCGCACCCGGCGCACCCCGGCGGAACCCGGCACACCCCGCGCAGACCCCCGCGCAGCACTGCGGCCCGCGCCACCGTCCCCGCCGCCCGCGCCACCGTCCCCGCCGCACTGTGCGACCGTGCGTCCGTCTCCGCCACGTGTGCCACTGTCCCCACCACTTGTGCCACTGTCCCCGCCGCACCGTGCCACCGTCTCCGCCGCAACGTGCGACCGGCGGAGCCACCGGTGCGTGCCCGGCCCCCGTCGGCCGAGATGGTCGGCACCCGCAGGGAAGGGGCCCCGCATGCCCCGGGCACGCCCGGCGGAGCCGCCCCGTCACCCGAGGGGAGGGGCGCAGCCCCCGCGTGCCCACCGGTGCCGACCGGCGGAGCCATCCGCGCCGCCCGGCAGAGCCGCCGGTGCCGTCCGGCGGAGCCGCCGGTGCCGTCCGGCAGAGCCATCCGTGCCGTCCGGCGGGGCCACAGGTGCCGCCCGGCGGAGCCACCCGTGTGTTCCGGCGGAGCGACCGGTGCTGACCGGCGGAGCCACCCGTGTGTTCCGGCGGAGCGACCGGTGCTGACCGGCGGAGCCACCCGCGCGTTCTGGCGGAGCCACCGGTGCCCCCGGCGGAGCCGCCCGTGCCGCCCCGGCGGAGCCGTCCGTGCCGCCCCGGCGGGGCCGCCCGTGCCGTCCGGCGGAGCCTCCGGCGTCGGCCCGGCTTGCGCCGGGCGACAATGGCGGGGTGCTCCACGATCTCTTCCCGCCCGACGTCCAGCACGCCCTGGACCTCGCGGGCATCTTCGTCTTCGCCCTGGCGGGCGCCCTGCTCGCCGTCCGCAAGAACTTCGACGTCTTCGGCATCGCCGTCCTCGCCCTCGTCACCGCCCTCGGCGGCGGCCTCTTCCGCGACGTCGTCATCGGCGCCGTGCCACCCGCCGCCTTCGGCCAGCTCAGCTTCTTCGTCACGCCCCTGATCGCCTCCGCGATCGTCTTCTTCCTGCACCCCGAGGTGCAGCGGATCAACCGGGCCATCAACGTCTGCGACGCCGCCGGCCTCGCCCTCTTCTGCGTCACCGGCACGACCAAGGCCTACGAGTACGGCCTGGGCCTGACCGCTTCCGCCGCGCTCGGTCTGGCCACGGCCGTCGGCGGCGGCGTGCTGCGCGACATGCTCGTCAACGAGGTGCCCTCGCTGCTGCGCGACCGGGAGATGTACGCCGTTCCGGCCATGGTCGGCGCCTCGATGGTGGCCGTCTTCATCGGTCTGGAGGTGCTCAACGCCCTGACGACGGCGATCGCCATCGTCACCACCTTCGTCCTGCGGCTGCTCGCGATGCGCTACCACTGGCGGGCCCCGCTGGCGTGGAACCGCCGTTCCGCGGTGGCCGAAGAGCCGTAGCCCCACCCCCCAAAACAAAGCTACCGCTTAGTAGCTTGCAGGTGTACCTTCGAGCCATGTCACACACAGCCGCCCAGGCCACCATCGGCGACAGCGAATTCGACCGCGACACCACCATCGCCCCGCGCGCGGGCGAGCCCGGGGTGTACGACGCGGAACTCTCCGCCGGCTGGACGATCATCACCGCCGTCAACGGCGGCTACCTGCTGGCCCTGGTGGGCCGGGCCCTGTCCGCGGCCCTGCCGCACCCGGACCCCTTCACCGTCTCGGCCCACTACCTGACCTCCTCGGTGCCCGGCCCCGCCGTGATCCGCACGCAGGTCGTCCGGGCCGGCCGGAACCTCTCCACGGGCCAGGCCTCCCTCTTCCAGTTCGACGAGAACGGCGCCGAGGTCGAGCGCATCCGCGTGGTCGCCTCCTACGGCGACCTCGACGCCCTCCCCGACGCCGTGCACACGGTGGCGCGGCCGCCCGTCATCCCGCCCTACGAGGACTGCCTCGGCGCCGAGGCCGGCCCGGCGCCGATCCCCGGCAGCTCCGCCATCGTGGACCGGCTCCGGCTGCGCCTGGACCCGGCGACCGCCGGCTGGGCGGTCGGTGCACCGTCCGGGAAGGGCGAGATGCGGGCCTGGTTCGAGCTGGCCGACGGCCGCGACGCCGACCCGCTGTCGCTGCTGCTCGCCGTGGACGCGCTCCCGCCGACCGCCTTCGACCTGGGCCTGCTGGGCTGGGCCCCGACCGTCGAGCTGACCGCCCACATCCGCTGCCGCCCGGCCCCCGGTCCGCTGCGGGTGGGCATCGTCACGCGCAACCTGGCCGGCGGCTTCCTGGAGGAGGACGCCGAGGTCTGGGACTCCGCCGACCGCCTGGTGGCCCAGTCCCGCCAGCTGGCCCGCGCCCCGCGCCCGTAGCCCCCGCCGCGACCCGCGGCCCGGACCACGGCCCGGCCTGGTCCGGACCGCGGCCCGGGTCGCGCCCCGCTCGCGCCCCCGGGCCGTCCCGGTCCCGCGTACCCCGGGGAACCCGGCGCCCGGGGACTCGTAGAATCGGGGGATCATGGCCTACCTCGACCACGCCGCGACCACGCCGATGCTCCCGGAAGCCGCTGCGGCGATGACCGCGCAGTTCGCCGCCACGGGTAACGCGTCCTCCCTGCACGCCGCCGGCCGCCGGGCCCGCCGCACCGTCGAGGAGGCCCGCGAGTCCCTCGCCGAGGCACTCGGCGCGCGCCCGAGCGAGGTGGTCTTCACCGCGGGCGGCACCGAGGCCGACAACCTCGCCGTCAAGGGCCTCTACTGGGCCCGCCGCGACGCTGACCCCGCCCGCACCCGCATCCTCGCCAGCCCCGTCGAGCACCACGCCGTCCTCGACGCCGTGCACTGGCTGGGCGAGCACGAGGGCGCGCGGGTCGAGTACCTGCCCGTCGACCGCCACGGCCGGGTCCACCCCGAGGCCTTCCGCGAAGCCGTCGAGCGGGCTCCCGAGGACGTGGCCCTGGCCACCGTCATGTGGGCCAACAACGAGATCGGCACCGTCATGCCGGTCCGTGAACTGGCCGACATCGCGGGCGAGTTCGCCATCCCGCTGCACTCCGACGCCGTCCAGGCCTTCGGGCAGCTCGACGTCCGCTTCGGCGACAGCGGCCTCGCCGCCATGACGGTCAGCGGCCACAAGATCGGCGGACCGTACGGCATCGGCGCGCTGCTCCTCGGCCGCGACCAGAGCCCCGTCCCCGTCCTGCACGGCGGCGGCCAGGAGCGGCACGTCCGCTCCGGCACCCTCGACGTGCCGGCCGTCGCCGCCTTCGCCGTCGCGGCCGTCCTGGCCGCCGAGCGGCGCGAACGCTTCGCCACCGAGGTCGGCGCCCTGCGCGACGAGCTCATCGGCGCCGTCCTGGCGGCCGTCCCCGACGCCGTCCTGGGCGGCGACCCCGAGGACCGCCTCCCCGCCAACGCCCACTTCAGCTTCCCCGGCTGCGAGGGCGACTCCCTGCTGCTGCTCCTGGACGCCCAGGGCATCGAGTGCTCCACCGGCTCGGCCTGCACCGCGGGCGTGGCCCAGCCCAGCCACGTCCTGCTGGCGACCGGCACGGACCCGCAGCTGGCCCGGGGCACCCTGCGGTTCTCCCTCGGCCACACCTCCACCCGCGACGACGTCGCCGCGGTGGCCGCCGCCATCGGCCCGGCCGTCGAACGCGCCCGTACGGCGGGCCTCAGCTAGGACCGCGCGAAGCGGCGGCCGGAGTGGCGGTCGCCGTGAGCTCGGCGCGGACCAGCCCGAGGTAGCGGTCCCAGTCCCAGTGCGGGCCCGGGTCCGTGTGGTCGGCGCCCGGGACCTCGGAGTGCCCCAGGAAATGGGTGCGGTCCACCGGTATGCCGTACCTCCGGCAGACATCGGCGGCCAGCCGGGCCGACGCCGCGTACAGCGCGTCGGTGAAGTCCTGCGGCCGGTCCACGAAACCCTCGTGCTCGATGCCCACGCTGCGCTCGTTCATCGAGCGGCTCCCGGAGTGGAAGGCCACGTCCAGCTCGCGCACCATCTGCTCCACGTGCCCGTCCTGGCGGACGATGTAGTGCGCCGACGCCTTGTGGAACGGATTCTTGAAGGCGTCCACCGAGGACGCGAAACTGCCCTGGGTGACGTGCACGACGATCCGGTCCACCCGGTAGTCGTCGGGCCGGTCCGCCATCCGCCAGTTCGCCGGGGAGGCCGCGGTCCAGCTCGCCCCCGCGTGGTCCAGCTCACCCTCCTTGCGCGGCTTGCGCACGCCGGGCAGCAGCCACCAGGCCCGCCCGATCTCCTCCCGGCTCACGAGCGCCGCCGCCCCGAGCACCCCCAGACCGCCGAAGAGCACCACCCTTCGGGTCCGGCCCGCCGGGCGCCCGCCCGGTTTCCCCGGCCCCTTCGTCCCCTGCTCCGCCATGTGATCCACCCCCCACAGCCGATAACGCGCCGTGACCCCGCGCGGTTCCCCGTACTCTGGACGGTGCTATGACTGAGAACCTGCCGCGCACCGCCCGCCCCCTTCGCGTCCTGGCCGCCATGTCCGGCGGCGTGGACTCCGCCGTCGCCGCCGCCCGAGCGGTCGAAGCCGGGCACGACGTCACCGGCGTCCACCTGGCGCTTTCCGCGAACCCGCAGTCCTTCCGGACCGGGGCCCGCGGCTGCTGCACCATCGAGGACTCCCGCGACGCCCGCCGCGCCGCCGACGTCATCGGCATCCCCTTCTACGTCTGGGACCTCGCCGAGCGCTTCCGCGAGGACGTCGTCGAGGACTTCGTCGCGGAGTACGAGGCCGGCCGCACCCCGAACCCGTGCCTGCGCTGCAACGAGAAGATCAAGTTCGCGGCGCTGCTCGACAAGGCCCTGGCCCTCGGCTTCGACGCCGTCTGCACCGGCCACTACGCCACCGTCGTCCTGAACGAGGACGGCACCCGCGAGCTGCACCGCGCCTCCGACATGGCCAAGGACCAGTCCTACGTCCTCGGCGTCCTCGACGAGAAGCAGCTCGCGCACGCCCTCTTCCCCCTCGGCGACACCCTCACCACCAAGGACGAGATCCGCGCCGAGGCCGAGGAGCGCGGTCTGGCCGTCGCGAAGAAGCCCGACAGCCACGACATCTGCTTCATCGCCGACGGCGACACCCAGGGCTTCCTCGCGAACCGCCTGGGCAAGGCCGAGGGCGACATCGTCGACGAGAGCGGCGAGAAGGTCGGCACCCACGAGGGCGCCTTCGGCTTCACCATCGGCCAGCGCAAGGGCCTGCGGATCGGCCACCCCGCCCCCGACGGCAAGCCCCGCTACGTGCTCGACATCTCCCCGGTGAACAACACGGTCACCGTCGGCCCCGTCGAGGCCCTCGACGTCAGCGCCCTCACCGCGATCCGCCCCCGCTGGTGCGGAGCCGTGGCAGCCGCCCCGGGCACCTACACCGCCCAGCTGCGCGCCCACGGCGGCGAGACCGAGGTCTTCGCCGAGATGGTGGACGGAGAGCTGCGCGTCACCTTCGCCGAGCCGGTCCGCGGCGTGGCCCCCGGCCAGGCGATCGTGCTCTACGACGGCACCCGCGTGGTCGGCTCCGCCACCATCGCCGCCACCACGAAGGCCGCGGCCGCCGCGGTCTGACCCCGGCGTCCCGCCCCGCCCCGCCCGTCCGGGGCGCCGGCGGGGCGAACCCTCTCCCGACCACCGCCGGGGCGGGCCGGCCGCCCTCAGGCGACGGTCAGGACGATCTTGCCGGTGGTGCGGCCCCGCTCACCGATCTCGTGGGCCTTCGCGGCCTCCTCCAGCGGCAGCACCGTGTCGATCAGCGGCTTGAGCAGACCCCGCTCGACCAGGGCCGCGATCTCCTCCAACCCCTTCAGGTCCGGCTCCACCAGGACCCAGGAGGCGTGCACGCCCCGCGGGTCGGCCGGGAGCCCGTCCGGTCCGGGCAGGGTCACCAGGTGCCCGCCGGGCCTCAGCACCTTCAGCGAACGCTCCCCGTGGTCCCCGCCGACGGCGTCGATGACGACGTCCACGTCCGCGACCGCGTCCTCGAAGTCGGTGCCGCGGTAGTCGATCACCTCGTCCGCGCCGAGCCCGCGCAGCAGCTCGTGCTTGCCGGCGCTCGCCGTGCCGATCACGTACGCGCCCCGGGCCTTCGCGATCTGCACGGCGAGGTGGCCGACCCCGCCGGCCGCCGCGTGCACCAGGACGCGCTGCCCGGCCGACACCCGGGCGGTGTCCACCAGCGCCTGCCAGGCGGTCAGCGCGGCCAGCGGCAGGGCCGCCGCCTCCACGTGGCTCAGCGAGGCCGGCTTGCGCGCGAGGTGCCGGGCGGGGGCGGTCACGTACTCGGCGTACGCGCCGGCCTGCTGCGGGAAGCGGGGCATCCCGTACACCTCGTCGCCCGCCCGGTACAGGGTCACGCCCGGTCCCACGGCCTCCACGGTGCCCGACACGTCCCAGCCGACCGCCGGAACCGGTCCCCAGGGGATCAGGCCGCCGCTCTCGCGGGTCTTCCAGTCCACCGGGTTCACCCCGGCCGCGTGGACCCGGACGAGCACCTCGCCCATGCCGGGCTCGGGACGCTCCAGCTCCCGCTCGACCAGGTTCTCCGGTCCGCCCCAGTCCTTCACGATCATCGCGCGCATGTCCGTCCGCCTCTTTCCGTCCGTCGGTTCCGGTCCGTCGTTTTCGGTCCGTCTCGCGCCGGGGCTTCCCGGCCGCACACCCCACGTTCGGACAGTCCCGCGGTCCGTGGTGTTGGCCTGATGGCCACCCTGTGACAGGATCTGGCCATGAGCAGGGAGTGCGGGACGGCAGCGGACACCGACGGACGAGGACTCCACCGGATCGCGGTGCTCGCCCTCCCCGGCGTGCCGCCCTTCGAGCTGGGCATCGCGTCCCGGGTCTTCGGCAGCGCGACGGACGAGGCCGGCGCGGCCCTCTACGAGGTCACCGTCTGCACCGCCGACGGCGCCCCGGTGCTCAGCGACGCCGGGTTCACCGTCCAGCCCGCCGCCGGGCCCGAGGCCCTCGCCGCCGCCGACACGGTGATCGTCCCGCCCACCCACGCCATGCCCGAACTGGCCCGCGGCGGCCCCCTGCCCCCCGCGGTCACCGCGGCCGTGGCGGGCATCCGCCCCGGCACCCGCCTGGTCTCCATCTGCACCGGCTCCTACGTACTGGCCGCCGCGGGCCTCCTCGACGGCCGGCCCGCCACCACCCACTGGAACCTCGCCCCCGAGTTCCGCCGCGCCTACCCCCGGGTCACCGTCGACGAGGACGTCCTCTTCGTCGACGACGGCGACGTGCTCACCTCCGCCGGCGTCGCCGCCGGGGTCGACCTGTGCCTGCACATGATCCGCCGCGACCACGGCAGCTCCGTCGCCAACCGCACCGCCCGGATGTGCGTCGTACCGCCCTGGCGCGACGGCGGCCAGGCCCAGTACATCGACCGGCCCGTCCCCGCGCCCACCGTCGCCACCACCACCGCCACCCGCGCCTGGGCCCTGGAACGCCTCGCCGAGCCCCTCACCCTCGCCGAACTGGCCGCCCACGCCCGGATGAGCCTGCGCACCTTCACCCGGCGCTTCCGCGACGAGGTCGGCATGACCCCCGTCCAGTGGCTCACCGGCCAGCGCCTGGAGATCGCCCGCCAGCTCCTGGAGTCCAGCGACCTCCCCGTCGACCTGGTCGCGCACCGGTCCGGCTTCGGCTCGGCGAACTCCCTGCGCCAGCACATGCGGACCGCCTTCGGGGTCTCCCCGATCGCCTACCGCCGCACCTTCCACGGCCCCGCCGCCGACCCGGCCGCGCATCCCGCCCCGGCATGACCCCGGAGGTAATCGACCGGCCCCCCGCCCGCTGACAGCATCGGACCAACAGCCCGATCGTCCGCCCGGCAGGGGAGAAGACCATGACCGCCTACGCCATCGCCCACCTCCGTCCCGAGACCGTGAACGGGGCGGTCCTCGAATACATCGAGCGGATCCAGTCGACCATGGACCCCTACGAGGGCCGCTTCCTCGTCCACGGCAAGGAGGTCGAGGTCCTGGAGGGCCCCTTCCCCGGCACCCTCGTCGTGATCGGCTTCCCGGACATGGAGCGGGCCCGGGCCTGGTACGCCTCCGACGCCTACCGGGCCATCCTCCCGCTGCGCACCGACCACATACCGGGCGAGGCCGTCCTCGTGGAGGGCGTCCCCGCCGGCTACGACGCCTCGGAGACGGCCGCGTCCCTGCGCGCGGCCGCCGGACTCTGACCGCTCCGCGACGGCGCCGGCGACCGGGCGACGCACCGGGCGGACCCCGGGCCCCGAAGGGGTGCGAGCATGGTCCGTATGGCTACTCACCTGATCACCGGTGCCGGATCCGGCATCGGCGCCGCCGTCGCCGCCCGCCTGCACGCCCGCGGCGACGACCTCGTCCTGCTCGCCCGCGACGCCGCCCGCGCCCGGCAGCTCGTCGAGCGCCACCCCGGCGCGCGGACCCTGGTGGGCGACCTCGCCGATCCCGACCGGCTGTCCTGGGCCTTCTCCAAGCAGCCCGTCCCCGAGCGGATCGACTCCCTCCTGCACATCGCCGGGATCGTCGACCTCGGACCCGTCGCGGAGCTGCGCCCCAAGACCTGGCACCAGCAGCTCAACGTCAACCTGATCGCCCCCGCCGAGGTGACCCGGCTGCTGCTGCCCACCCTGCGGGCCTCCAAGGCCACCGTCGTCTTCGTCAACTCCGGCGCCGGCCTCACCGCCCACGCGGACTGGAGCGCCTACGCCGCCTCCAAGCACGGCCTCAAGGCCCTCGCCGACTCCCTGCGCGCCGAGGAGAAGCCGAACGGCATCCGCGTCACCTCCGTCTACCCGGGCCGCACGGCGAGCCCGATGCAGGCCAAGGTGCACTCCCAGGAGGGCAAGGAGTACGACCCCGCCCACTGGATCGACCCCGAGTCCGTGGCGACCACCATCGTCATGGCCGTGGACCTCCCGCGCGACGCCGAGGTCAACGACCTGAGCGTCAGGCCCGGCCGATGACCGCGAGCGCCACCGGCGTCGGCTCGCTGCCCGGCGGCGACGCCCGCGAGGCCGCCAAGACCGTCACCGGCTCCTTCGAGGAGTTCCCCTACCTCGCCGAACTGCCCGCACGCGGACCCGGCGCGGACATGATCGGCCGCTCCCTCGGCCTCCTCGTCGACCTGTACGCCCACGTCGAGCCGAGCGGCTGGCGGATCAGCGACCGACCGGGCCGCGACACCCGCCGCTCCCGCTCCTGGCTCGGCGAGGACCTCGACGCCCTGGAGGAGTTCACCCAGGGGTACACCGGCAAGCTCAAGATCCAGGCCGTCGGGCCGTGGACCCTGGCCGCCGCGCTGGAACTGCACGGCGGCGAGGCACTGCTCCAGGACCCCGGCGCCTGCCGGGACCTCGCCGGATCCCTCGCCGAGGGCCTGCGCGACCACCTGGCCGACGTGCGCAAGCGGATCCCGGGCGCCGAGATCGTCCTCCAGTACGACGAGCCCTCGCTCACCGCCGTCCTGCTCGGCCGGGTCCGCTCCGCCAGCGGCTACCGCACCTACCGCGCCGTCGACCGGCAGGTCGTCGAATCCGCCCTGCGGGACCTGTTCGCCGTCCACGACGGGGAGGTGATCGTGCACTCCTGCGCCCCCGAGGTCCCCTTCGGCCTGCTGCGCCGGGCGGGCGCCACGGGGGTCTCGTTCGATTTCTCCTTGCTCACCGAGCGCGAGGACGACGCCATCGGGGAAGCCGTCGAAGGCGGTGTGAAACTCTTCGCCGGAGTGGTGCCCGGCACCGACGGTCCGTTGTCGGACCCGGGCGGTAGCGTCATGGGTGTCAGGAAGCTCTGGCGCAGGCTGGGGCTGGCTCCGGGGACTCTCGCCGAGTCCGTCGTGGTCACCCCCTCGTGCGGTCTGGCGGGCGCGTCGCCCGCGTACGCCCGCGCGGTGCAGGCCCATTGCGTCAGGGCGGCGAGGTCGCTCGCCGACAACCCTGAGTGACGGACGAGACGGGCCACGGGAGGACACGGCATGGCAGCCGAACAGCAGGACACGGCGGTACCGACGGCGGTGCGTGAACAGCACGCGCTGCTCGCCGAGCAGGTCGAGGAGCACCGCTTCCGGTACTACGTCAACGACCAGCCGGTCGTCAGCGACGCCGAGTTCGACCGGCTGCTGCGCTCACTGGAGGCCCTGGAGGACCGGTACCCCGAGCTGCGCACCCCCGACTCGCCCACCCAGAAGGTGGCCGGGGCGTACGAGACGGACTTCGCCTCCGTCGAGCACCGCGAGCGGATGCTCTCCCTCGACAACGCCTTCGACGACGAGGAACTGGCCGCCTGGGCCGAGCGCGTGGCCCGCGACGTCAACACCCCCGACTTCCACTACCTGTGCGAGCTCAAGGTGGACGGCCTCGCCGTCAACCTCACCTACGAGAACGGCCGCCTGACCCGGGCCGCCACCCGCGGCGACGGCCGCACCGGCGAGGACATCACGCCGAACGTCCGCACCATCGCCGAGATCCCGGACCGGCTGAAGGGTGAGCGGATCCCGGCCCTCGTCGAGATCCGCGGTGAGGTCTTCTTCCCGATGGAGAAGTTCGAGGAGCTCAACGCCCGGCTCGTGGAGGCCGAGGGCAAGCCCTTCGCCAACCCGCGCAACGCGGCGGCCGGTTCGCTGCGCCAGAAGGACCCGAAGGTCACCGCGAGCCGCCCGCTGCACATGGTGGTGCACGGCATCGGCGCCCGCGAGGGCTTCGAGATCGAGCGCCAGTCCCAGGCCTACGAGCTGCTCCACGAGTGGGGCCTGCCCACCGCCCGGCACAACAAGGTCGTCTCCTCGCTCGCCGAAGTGCGCGATTTCATCGCGTACTTCGGCGAGAACCGGCACTCGGTGGAACACGAGATCGACGGAGTGGTCGTCAAGCTCGACGAGATCGCCCTCCAGGGCCGGCTGGGCTCCACCGCCCGCGCCCCGCGCTGGGCGATCGCCTGGAAGTACGCCCCGGAAGAGGTCAACACCAAGCTGATCGACATCAAGGTCGGGGTCGGCCGCACCGGGCGCGTGACCCCGTACGCACAGGTGGAGCCGGTCACGGTGGCCGGCTCCGAGGTGGAGTTCGCGACCCTGCACAACCAGGAGGTCGTCAAGGCCAAGGGCGTGCTCATCGGGGACACCGTCGTGCTCCGCAAGGCGGGCGACGTCATCCCCGAGATCCTGGGCCCGGTGGTGGACCTGCGCGACGGCAGCGAGCGGGAGTTCGTGATGCCCGCGCAGTGCCCCGAGTGCGGGACGGCGCTGCGGCCGATGAAGGAGGGGGACATCGACGTCCGCTGCCCCAACGGGCAGTCCTGCCCCGCGCAGTTGCGCGAGCGGCTCTACTACCTCGGCGGCAGACAGAGCCTTGACATCGAGAACTTCGGGATCGTCGCGGCGGCTGCGCTCACCGGCCCGCTGGAGCCCGCCGAGCCGCCGCTCCTCGACGAGGGCGACCTCTTCGGCCTCACCATCGAGCAGCTGCTGCCGATCAAGGCGTACGTCCTCGACCAGGACAGCGGGCTGCCCAAGCGGGATCCGAAGACGGGCGAGGAGAAGATCGTCACGGTCTTCGCCAACCAGAAGGGCGAGCCCAAGAAGAACGCCCTGGCCATGCTGGAGAACATCGCGGCGGCCAAGCAGCGCCCGCTCGCCCGCGTCATCAACGGCCTCTCGATCCGTCACGTCGGACCGGTCGCGGCGGAGGCCCTGGCCAGGGAGTTCCGCTCGATCGAGCGCATCGAGCAGGCCACCGAGGAGGAGCTGACCGCCACCGAGGGCGTCGGGGCGATCATCGCCGCCTCCCTCAAGGAGTGGTTCGCCGTCGAGTGGCACCAGGAGATCCTGCGCAAGTGGCGGGAGGCCGGTGTCCGCATGGAAGAGGAAGGTTCCGCCGAGGAGGAGGGCCCGCGTCCGCTGGAGGGGCTGACCGTGGTCGTCACCGGCACTTTGCAGAGCCACACCCGCGACGGCGCCAAGGAGGCCCTGCAGAGCCGGGGCGCCAAGGTGACGGGCTCGGTGTCGAAGAAGACCTCCTTCGTGGTGGTCGGGGACAATCCCGGCTCCAAGTACGACAAGGCGATGCAGCTGGGGCTGGCCGTCCTCGACGACGCGGGCTTCGCCGTCCTGCTGGAGCGCGGACCGGACGCGGCCCGCGAGGCGGCGCTGCCGATCGACGGCGGGGGCGCGGCGGGCGAGTAGCCCGAACGGGAATCGCCCGCGGGAGTGGCGAAGGCGAACGGATGCGTGGCGTGCGGCCGTACGGGCGGGCGCACGCCCGGCGCGGAGTCCGGTGGTAAACGGCCGGTACAGGGCTGGTCCTGGGGCGGTGAGCTGTCGGATCATCGGATGGGGGAGCCGGGGGTCCTGGTCCAAACTCACCCGTTCGGCGGATACCGTACTGATGAGGATGGCTGGGTCGCATTCGGGCAACCACCGCCGACAGCTGCCCCTGGGAGCCTCTCGCGTCCTACTGTTGTGGGGTGCGCCTGTCGTGCACGGCTGCCTGATGCGCTTCCGGCCGTGATGGCATGACATCGGGGCCATCGCGTGACATCGGCATCGCCGGCTGTGAGAGGGACGGGCATGAAACCCACCGAAAGCGCCGACCCGTCACCTGAATTCGGCGGGGACATCCCGCCCATGCGGGCGGGCCGGCTCGGTGTCCTGGGGGCCAGGACGCCGGAGACCCGTGCCCTCGACACCGGCTCGGGCGGCGGGACGGGGCAGGGGCGGCGGCGCACCGTGCTGCCCCTCGTCGTCGTGGGCCTGTCCGCCGTCGTGCTCCTCGGCGGCATCGCCCTCGCGCTGACCGACCGTCAGGCACTGTTCCCCGGAGGCACCGTCGGCTGGGCGCTGGCCCTGCTCACGGGCATCATCGTCGGCCACCTCGTGGCCCTGGGCCGGGACCGCTGGTGGGGCGGCACCGGGTCGGGCGCGGCCCTCACCCTCGGCGTGCTCATCCTCTACGGGTGGATCCCGGCCGGACTCGTCTCGCTCGCGGTGGTCTCCCTGGTCGGCGCCGCCCGCCGGCACCGCTGGCGCCAGGGCCTGCTGCACGGCTCCGTCGACATCCTCGGCATCGGCGCGGGGGCCCTCGTCCTGGCCGCCTTCGGCGACGCCCCGACCGTCGGGGCGCCCTGGTCGCCCACCACCTGGGACCTCGCGGCCGTCCCCGAGGTGGTCCTGGTCGCCGTCTCCTACCTGCTCGTCACCCGTGTCCTGCTGTGGTTCGCGCTGACCCCGCGCGGCGGCGGGCTGCCCACCGTGGCCCGTACCGCCCTGATCCGGCAGGCGCTCGTCGCCGCGGCCCTGCTCGGCATCGCCCCGCTGATCTGCGTGGTCGCCAGTACCCAGCCGGTGCTGCTGCCGCTGTTCGCGGTACCCCTCATCGCCCTCGACTCCACCCTGTGGATCGCCCGGGCCCGCGCCGAGGAACAGCTGCGCGACCCGCTGACCGGGCTGCCGAACCGGCAGTGGCTGCTGGAGCGGGCCTGGTCCGCGCTGGACGAGGCCGAACGGCTGGGCACCCGGTCGGCCCTGGTGCTGATCGACCTGGACCGCTTCCGTGCCGTCAACGACACCCTCGGCCACCTGGCGGGGGACCGGCTGCTGCTCCAGATCGCCGACCGGCTGCGCCAGGCCCTCCCGCCCGACGCGGAGGCGGCCCGGCTCGGCGGCGACGAGTTCGCCGTCCTGCTCCCCTTCACCGACTCCACCACCAGCGCCCAGCGGGTCGCCCGCCACCTGGTCGCCGAGCTCAGCTCCCCGCTCGACCTGGACGGCCTCACCCTCGTCCTGGAGGCCAGCGCCGGCCTCGCCGTCTTCCCCGACCACGCACTGGACGCGGAGGGGCTGCTGCGGCGGGCCGACGTGGCCATGTACCAGGCCAAGCGCGACCGCACCGGCGTGGAGGTCTACGAGTCCAAGCGCGACAGCAACACCCCCGACCGGCTCGGCCTCCTCGGCGACCTGCGGCGGGCCCTGGACGCCGGCGAGGTGGAACTCCACTACCAGCCGAAGGTCCGCTTCGACGGGCAGGTGGCGGGGCTGGAGGCACTCGTCCGCTGGGTGCACCCGGAGCGGGGAAGGGTCCCGCCCGACGAGTTCATCGCGATCGCCGAGACCTCCGGACTGATGCCGCACCTGACGGAATACGTCCTGGAGACCGCCCTCGCGCAGGTCGCGCGCTGGCGGGCGCAGGGCCTGAAGGTCCCGGTCGCCGTCAACGTCTCGCCGCGCGACGTCCACACCCCGGGCTTCGCCGGAGCGGTGGCCGCGCGCCTGGCCCGGCACGGGGTCCCGGCGAGCGGCCTCCAGCTGGAGATAACGGAGCACGTGCTGCTGGAGGACCCCCAGCGGGCGGCCGACACCATGGCCGGGCTGACCGGCCACGGGGTGAAGATGTCCCTGGACGACTTCGGCACCGGCTACTCCTCGCTCGTGCACCTGCGCCGGCTCCCGGTGAGCGAGCTGAAGATCGACCGGTCCTTCGTCGCCCGGCTGGCGGTCGACGCGCAGGACGCGGAGATCGTGCGGTGCACGGTGGACCTGGCGCACTCCCTGGGGCTGCTGGTCGTCGCCGAGGGCGTGGAGGACGACGAGACCTGGGAACGCCTGCGGGACCTGGGCTGCGACGCCGTCCAGGGCTGGCTGGTCGCCGCCGCCATGCCGCCCCAGGAGGCGACGGCCTGGCTGCTGGCGCGCGGCGAACGCGGCTGGCGCCGTCCGGCCGACATCACGGCGGAACTCGCCGCCGCCGCGGCCGCCGCCGAAACCCCGACCGGCGCCCCCTGACGGAGTCCGTCCGGGCCCCCGGACCGCCGCCGGCGTCCCCGCCGACCCGGGGGCGGGGAATGTGATGCGATTCCGGGCGGTGGCGCCCTCTAGGATTGGGCGTACGCCCAGAACTCCAACCCCAGAGGATCGCTGCATGCCTGGCATCACGCGCGAGGAGGTCGTCCACCTCGCTCGGCTGGCACGTCTGGAGCTGTCCGGCGAAGAGCTCGACCACTTCGCAGGACAGCTCGACGACATCATCGGCGCGGTCGCCCGCGTTTCCGAGGTCGCCGACCAAGACGTCCCGCCGACCTCCCACCCGCTGCCGCTGACGAACGTCATGCGCGCGGACGAGGTCCGTCCGTCGCTCACCCCCGAGCAGGCGCTTTCCGGCGCTCCCGCCCAGGAGCAGCAGCGTTTCAAGGTGCCGCAGATCCTGGGGGAGGACTAACAGTCATGATCGACATCATCAAGCTCACGGCCGCGCAGACCGCCGAGAAGATCGCCTCCGGCGAGCTCACGGCCGTCGAGGTCACCGAGGCCCACCTGGCCCGGATCGAGGCGACCGACGAGAAGGTCCACGCCTTCCTGCACGTCGACCGCGAGGGCGCCCTCGCGCAGGCCCGCGCCGTCGACGCCAAGAAGGCCGCCGGCGAGGAGCTCGGCCCGCTGGCCGGCGTCCCGCTCGCGCTCAAGGACATCTTCACCACCGTCGGGGTCCCGACCACCGTCGGTTCGAAGATCCTCGAAGGCTGGATCCCGCCGTACGACGCCACCCTGACGCGCAAGCTGAAGGAGGCCGACGTCGTCATCCTCGGCAAGACCAACATGGACGAGTTCGCCATGGGGTCCTCCACCGAGAACAGCGCCTACGGCCCCACCGGCAACCCGTGGGACCTCACCCGGATCCCCGGCGGCTCCGGCGGCGGCAGCGCCGCCGCCCTCGCCGCGTTCCAGGCCCCGCTCGCCATCGGCACGGACACCGGCGGTTCCATCCGCCAGCCCGCCGCCGTCACCGGCACCGTCGGCGTCAAGCCCACCTACGGCGGCGTCTCCCGCTACGGCATGGTGGCCTTCTCCTCCTCCCTCGACCAGGGCGGACCCTGCGCCCGTACGGTCCTGGACGCGGCGCTGCTCCACGAGGTCATCGCCGGCCACGACCCGCTCGACTCCACCTCCATCGACGCCCCGGTCCCGCCGGTCGTCGAGGCGGCCCGCAACGGCTCCGTCGCCGGCATGCGCGTCGGTGTGGTCAAGCAGTTCGCCGGCGAGGGCTACCAGGCCGGCGTCGTCCAGCGCTTCAACGAGTCGGTGGAGCTCCTCAAGGAGCTCGGCGCCGAGATCGTCGAGCTGGACTGCCCGTCGTTCGACCTCGCGATGGCCGCGTACTACCTGATCGCGCCGTCCGAGTGCTCCTCGAACCTCGCCCGCTTCGACGCCATGCGCTACGGCCTGCGCGTCGGCGACGACGGCACCAAGTCCGCCGAGGACGTCACCGCCCTGACCCGCGAGGCCGGCTTCGGCGACGAGGTCAAGCGCCGCATCATCCTCGGTACGTACGCGCTGAGCTCCGGCTATTACGACGCGTACTACGGCTCCGCCCAGAAGGTCCGCACGCTCATCACGAAGGACTTCGAGAAGTCCTTCGAGCAGGTCGACGTGATCGTCTCCCCGACGACCCCGACCACCGCCTTCGCCATCGGTGAGCGCACCGACGACCCGCTGGCGATGTACCTCGCGGACCTGTGCACCATCCCGACCAACCTGGCCGGCAACTCCGCCATGTCGCTCCCCTGCGGCCTGGCACCGGAGGACGGTCTCCCGGTCGGTCTGCAGATCATCGCCCCGGCGATGAAGGACGACCGTCTGTACAAGGTCGGCGCGGCCGTCGAGGCCGCCTTCGTCGAGCGCTGGGGCCACCCGCTGCTTGAGGAGGCTCCGTCGCTGTGAGTTCGAGTGCGCTGTCCAAGGCCAAGGGCTTCAAGAAGTCGAAGACCGGGACCTACCTGTCGATGGGCACCACCGCCTTCGGTGCCTTCAGTGTGCTCAAGCAGGTGCGAAAGGCCCGCACCGAGCACGACACACTGCAGCTCGTCGACGCCGTCGTGTCCGCCGCCGCCATCGTCACCGGCCTCGCGATCCTGTACCGCGAGCTGAAGCGCCTGGGCGACGACGACGTCCTGCTGGGCTGAGAGGGAAAGTTTCACCGTGACCACCTTCACCGAACTGCTGTCGTACGAAGACGCCCTCGCGTCGTACGACCCCGTCATGGGCCTTGAGGTCCATGTCGAGCTCGGCACCAAGACCAAGATGTTCTGCGGCTGTTCCACCGAGCTGGGCGCCGAGCCCAACTCGCAGACCTGCCCCACCTGCCTCGGTCTGCCCGGCTCGCTCCCGGTCGTCAACGCGATCGGCGTCGAGTCGGCCATCAAGATCGGTCTCGCGCTGAACTGCGAGATCGCCGAGTGGTGCCGCTTCGCCCGGAAGAACTACTTCTACCCGGACATGCCGAAGAACTTCCAGACCTCCCAGTACGACGAGCCGATCGCCTTCAACGGCTTCCTCGACGTACAGCTGGAGGACGGCGAGATCTTCCGCGTGGAGATCGAGCGCGCCCACATGGAGGAGGACACCGGCAAGTCGCTGCACGTCGGCGGTGCCACCGGCCGCATCCACGGCGCGTCCCACTCCCTGCTGGACTACAACCGCGCCGGCATCCCGCTCATCGAGATCGTCACCAAGCCGATCGAGGGCGCGGGCGAGCGCGCCCCCGAGGTCGCGAAGGCGTACGTGGCCGAGCTGCGCGAGGTCATCAAGGCGCTCGGCGTCTCCGAGGCCCGCATGGACAAGGGCCAGATGCGCTGCGACGTGAACCTGTCGCTGCGCCCGACCCCCGAGTCCGAGTTCGGCACCCGCAGCGAGACGAAGAACGTCAACTCGCTGCGCTCCGTCGAGCGTGCGGCGCGCTTCGAGATCCAGCGCCACGCGGCCGTGCTGTCGTCCGGCGGCACGATCGTGCAGGAGACCCGGCACTTCCACGAGGAGGACGGCTCCACCACGGCCGGCCGCATCAAGGACAACGCCGAGGACTACCGGTACTTCCCGGAGCCCGACCTCGTCCCCGTCGCCCCGGCCCGTGACTGGGTCGAGGAGCTGCGCGGCGGCCTGCCCGAGATGCCGCGCGTGCGCCGCAACCGGCTCCGCGAGGAGTGGGGCGTCAGCGAGCACGACATGCAGTCCATCCTCAACGCGGGCGCGGTCGACTCCATCGTCGCCACCATCGAGGCGGGGGCCGACTCGGCCGCCGCGCGCAAGTGGTGGATGGGCGAGCTGGCCCGCAACGCCAACGAGCAGGGCGTCGTCGTCGACGAGCTGCCGATCACCCCGGCCCAGGTGGCCCGGGTCGCGGCCCTGGTCGCGGCGGGCGACCTGAACGACAAGCTGGCCCGTCAGGTCATCGAGGGCGTTCTCGCCGGCGAGGGCACCCCGGACGAGGTCGTCGAGAAGCGCGGCCTGAAGGTCGTCTCGGACGAGGGCGCGCTCGGCGCGGCCGTGGACGAGGCCATCGCGGGCAACGCGGCCATCGCCGACAAGATCCGCGGCGGCAAGGTCGCCGCCGTCGGCGCCCTGGTCGGCGCGGTCATGAAGACCACCCGCGGCCAGGCCGACGCGGCCCGCGTCAAGGAGCTCATCCTGGAGAAGCTCGGCGTCTCCGAGTAGGTCCAGACGGCTGTGGGGCGGGGGGGGCGTCGCCCTCCGCCCCAACGTTTGGGGGGGGGGCCGCGGGGACGGGGGGGGGGGGCCCCACCGCGGGCCGGC